>JBBRIM010000148.1:0-6819 GCA_038221095.1 Candidatus Limnocylindrales bacterium | reverse complement strand
CATCGGGTCCCGCGCGGAGCCACTGACCGTGGCCGGTCCGCTGGCTCCGGCGGTGACCGTTGAGGTCACCTCGGTCGGCCTGGACGAAGCCCGGCCGAGCACGCCTGAGATCGTCCTGATCGCGGTCAAGATGCCCGACCTGGCCGGCGCGATCGCGGCCGCCGGCGCCTGGCCGGACGCCACGGTGGTGGCCGTTGAGAACGGCGTCGGAGCCGACCAGGACCTGCTCGGCGCCCGTCCCTCGGGTGGCCTGGTTGCCGCCAGCCTGACCACCTCGGTGGAGCGTGCCCAGGACGGCTCGATCGCCCGCCTGTCACGCGGCGGGATCGTCCTGGCTCCGGTGCGAGGCGACGTCGGGCCGCTGATCCGGCGGCTCGTTGGGTCGTTCGCCACCGGCGGGTTGCGTGCCCGGGCCACGGCCAATCCGGCGGCACTGCGCTGGTCAAAGCTGTTGATCAACCTGCTCGGCAACGCCAGCGGGGCGATCGTGGACCTGGACCCCGTGGCGGTCTACCGCGACCGGGGCCTGTTCGAGCTCGAGCGCCGGCAGCTGGCCGAGGCCCTCGGCACGATGCGCGGCCTGGGCCTCCGGCCGATCCGGCTGTTCGGGGCCGACACCCGGCTGCTGCCGATCGCGGCGCGCCTGCCAGGCAGGCTCGTCCAGCCGATCCTGGTCCGGGTGGTCGCGGCCGGCCGAGGCGGCAAGCGGCCGTCGCTCCACCTCCACCTCGAGGCCGGCAGCGGTCCAACGGACGTCGCCTGGCTCAACGGCGCCGTCGCGACGGCTGCGGCCGGGCTGGGTGGCCAGGCCCCGGTCAACGCGCGTCTCGCCGCACTGGTCGCGGAATGCAACCAGGATCCGGAGCGCCGGGCGTGGTTCCGGGCCCGGCCGGATCGCCTCCTGGCGGCGATCGCCCCGGCGTAGACCGGGTCGTTCGGCCCCGGAGCGGTCGATATACTGCGCCGGCATGGACACCAAGGCGCTCGCCATTGGGCTGGTTTCGATCGGTGGCGCTTACCTCGTCGGCGGGATTCCATGGGGCGTCCTCCTGGCCCGGCTCGTCGGCGGTCCGGATCCCCGCACCCAGGGCAGTGGCCGGACCGGTGGCGCGAACGTCCTGCGCGTCCTGGGTCCGCGGGTCGCCGCCGTGGCCGGCCTCCTCGACCTGCTCAAAGGTTGCTTCGCCGCCGTGCTGCCGGCCCTGCTCGGGGCCGGGCTGGTGGTCCAGGGGATCGCCGTCCTGGTCGCGATCATCGGCCACAGCCGATCCCCGTACATCGGTTTCCGCGGTGGGCGCGGCGTCTCGCCGGCGTTCGGCTCACTGATCGTGCTCTGGCCGCTGGTCGCCCTGGTCGCGATCCCGGTCTTCTTCGGAGTGATCCGGCTCACCCGCTACTCGTCGGTCGGCTCGCTCACGGCCACCACGCTGGCCAGCGTCATCGTCGTCGCGGCGGTGTTCATCGAGGGCCTGCCGCTGGCCCACCTGGTCTACGCGCTCGGCGCGCCGGCCCTGATCTGGTACTTCCACCGCGACAACGTCGAACGCCTGCTGGCCGGCCAGGAACGGACGATCGACAAGCGCACCTGACCGGCTACGACGCTGCCATCCCCCGGTCGGATCAGCGCCAGGAACGCCAGGCCGTGAAGGTTGGCCAGCCCCAGCGAGTGCAGGCGAGCGCGATGGCCAGCCCGAGGCCGAAGCAGACCGGGTGCAGAAAGCTGACTTCACTGATGATCAGCAGCTCGACGCTGATCCAGATCATCTGGGCGACGCCGATCGCAAAGCCGAAGAACGGGGCGAGCAGGGATCGGCGCAGGCCCATCGCCGCGACGATGAAGGAGCCGACGCCAAACAGGCCGCCCAGGATCAGGCCGGGAACGAGGAAGTCGGCGAACGGGCTGCCACCCAGGAGCGCCACGTCGAAGCGCATCACGCTACCGTCGGGTCGGCTGACCAGGGCGAATCCGCCCGCGAGTGCCCCGAGCCCCAGGACGGCCAGCAGGCCGATCGCCAACTTCCCGGACGTGCGCAACCCGGATGATGGGCGGTCCAGGCTTCGGGACCGATGGAGCACGGTTGCATGCATGAGGACACTCTCCAGGTGCTGCCGCGTGAGGTTGTTCAGCACCCCAGTGTCGGTTCAGTCAAGCGGCCGGTCGAGGGCCGTTGGTCGTCTGATCTACGGCCGATGGTCTCGAAATCAGAGTTCCTGGCGGCGGAACAGAAGCCAGGCAAGGGCGTTAAGGCCCACGATCAGCACGATCGAGGCAATCAGCGGCCCGAGCACGTCAGGGCCGGCCTGGCCGAGCGCAAGTGCCCGGGCTGGGGTCCCGAGGCCGGTCGGCAGGTAGCGCCCGACTGCGGGAACGATGCCCACGATGCCCATGACGATGAAGGCGGCCACGCCGATCCCGGCAGCGGCGAGGGCCGATCTGGTCAGGGTGCTCCCGACGAACGTGATCGAGGCGTACCCAACCAGGGCGATCCACTGGAGGATCGTCGCCGCCACGAACCCTCCCACGGGCAGTGGTTCGAATAGCACGAACGTGTAGAACCATGCCCCGGCGGCCGCGATCGCCGTCGCGATCCCGAGGGTCGTGGCGATCGCGACGATCTTGGCCACGAGGAAGGCGGCCCGGCTCGCCGACTTGGTCAGGATCAGCGCGGCGGTCCCGCGTTCCTTCTCGGTCGCAACCGAGCCCATCGCCAGGAGGACCGCGACCAGCGCCCCGAACTGGCCCAGGTTCTTGGCCAGCTGGTCGTAGGCGTCGGCGGCCGTCGGTGTTGGCAGGACGATCTTGAACTGGTCGCCACCGACCGCCCGCAGGATCTCGGGCGTGAACCGGGCCAGCAGCGGCGACGACAGGCCGGCCAATAGAAACACGGTCACGACGATCGGCAATCGGGTCGTTCGCCACTGCTCGAGCAGCTCCTTGCGCAGGAGGGCGCTGAAGCCGGTCATCGGTCGGAGACCTCGCGCGGCCGGACGTGGCCGCGACCATCGAGCTCGTCCGGCTTCGACGGACCGACAAGCTCCAGGAAGACGTCCTCGAGCGTCGGGCGTACCCGCTCGAACGACTCGAGGACAACACCGCTGGCCACGACCAGGGGCAGGATCCCGCCTGCGGCGGCGTCCGGATCGGACACGATCACTCGAACCAGGTCCGCCCCGACCGAGACGTCCGTCGCCCAGGATGCCGCCCGCAGCCGATCGGCCAGCGCGTTGACGAGGGCGGCCTGGCCCGCTGCGGGGAGGAGCCGGTAGATCGGGCGAGCGTGGGCGGCGAGCAGCTCATCGAGCGGGCCCTCGGTCACCCGGCGGCCGCGGTTCAGGATCGCCACTCGATCGCAGATCCGCTCGACGTCGGATAGCACGTGGGTCGAGAAGACGACCGTTGCCTCACCGCGCAGGCCGGCAATGAGGGCAAGGAGATCGCGCCGCCCCTCCGGGTCGAGCGAGCTGACCGGCTCATCGAGGAACAGGATCTCCGGTTTGTGAAGGACGGCCTGGGCGATCCCGAGACGCTGACGCATGCCCCCCGAGTAGCCACCGATCCGGCGCTCCGAAGCGTCGCTCAAGCCGGTCTGCTCGAGGACCTCGGCGACGCGGGCCCGGAGCGCCCTCCCGACGAGCCCGTGGAGCCGCCCGACCAGTTCGAGCAGCTCCCGTCCCTTCATCCAGCTGTAGAAGCGCGGGTCCTGGTCGAGGTAGCCGAGCCGGCGGCGCAGCTCGGGCTCGTCCAGGCCCACCCTGACGCCGGCCACCGACGCGCTGCCGGCGGTCGGCGTGGCAAGTCCGGTCAGGATCCGGAGCGCCGTTGTCTTGCCCGCCCCGTTCGGCCCGAGCAGCCCGAAGATCGAGCCGGGCGGCACGACGAGGTCGAGCCCGTCGAGGGCGAGGATCGCGCCGAATTGCTTCGTCAGCCCACGGGCTTCGATCGCGGGAGTCACGCCTCCTCCCGGCCGGCCGTGAAATAGACGATCGGTCCGAGGACGTTGACGAAGACGATCACCAGCGCCCAGACAAGCTTGTTGTCACCCCGGACGCGTCGCTCGTCCTTCTCGAGGTCGTACAGCGCGGCGATCATCAGGCCCAGCTGGATGACGATCACCGGAGCGAGCAGCGCGATGATCTGTTCGGTCTTGAGGTCGGCCATCACGGATCAGGGTAGACGTTCAGGGCCGGTCTTCCTGCCAGTCGGTGGCGAGTCCTCCCGCTGAGCGAGACGAAGCACTGAGATCGGTCAGGCGATGAACTCGTCCAGCCCGGCATCGTAGATGCGCAGGGCGGCCTCGCCGATGTCGTAGACCCAGGCAGATAGCCGGAGCCGGCCCGCAGCGACCCCGCCGGCGACGGCCGGGTAGGTCATCAGGTTAGCCAGGCCGTCGAGCACGTTCTCTTCGACCGCCCGCGCGAACTGGACGGCCGGGTCGGTTGCCCGAGCCCGCCCTCGCTCGATCGCCGGGATGAGGCCGCTGAGCCAGGCGGCGAGCTCGGAGCTTGGGGCAATGCCCCGCAGCCGGTCGAGTCCGGCGGCGACGCCGCCGCAATCGTCGTGCCCGCAGACCACGATCTCGCCCACGCCCAGCCGCTCGACGGCAAATTCGAGGGCCGCCCCGACGCTCGTGTCCGGATCGTCCAGCGGCGGCACCCGGTTGGCCACGTTACGAACGACAAAGAGCTCGCCCGGCGCCGCGTCCGTCAGCAGCTCGGGGATCACCCGTGAGTCCGAGCAGCCGATCAGGAGCGTGGTTGGGCGCTGGCCCTCGCGGGCGAGCCGGGCCAGGAACTCGCGCCGATTTGTCGCGTAGGCGGCCTTGAAGCGGCCGTGACCGGCAAGCAGTTGATCGACCATCGCCGCTCAGGGTAGACGCTCGGACGGAAGCCCCACAATGGTTCCACGATGCGTGACGATCCCGGCCGCCGAAACGAACTCGGTGCCCGAAAACGGATCGGGCTGGTGGCCCACGACAACAAGAAGCTGGACCTGCTCGAGTGGGCCCAGTACAACCGCTTGCTCCTGGCCGAACACGACCTCATCGCCACGGGAACGACCGGGTCATTGCTCGAGTACGAACTCGGACTGCCGGTCAAACAACTCCAGTCCGGACCACTGGGCGGTGACCTGCAGATCGGCGCGATGATCGCAGAAGGCCAGATTGATCTGCTCGTCTTCTTCTGGGATCCGCTCGAGCCCCAGCCGCACGACCCGGATGTCAAGGCCCTTCTCCGGATCGCCGTGGTCTGGAACATCCCTGCCGCCAGCAACCGGGCCACCGACGACTTCCTGATCTCATCGCCGCTGATGAGCGGATCGTATGAACGCCAGCTGCCCGACTACACGACCCACGCGACGAGACGCCTGCCGACCGACTCCGCCACCTGAGCCGACCTGGGCTCGCCTGCAGGCGCCCAAAGCCCTTGCCGGGTGTTCGACGGCGAGCCAGACTCGGTAGATGCTGAGCCGTCGATGGGTGCCCCGCCTCCTGGCGGCCGGGCTGGTTCTCGCATTCGTCGCTTACGTGGGCGCGAGCTGGAAGCTCTTCGATGTGATCTCCCAGGTCGACCCGCGCTGTGGCTTCGATCAGGCCAGCCGGCTCCGATTCACGACCTACACCCCGGCGTCGTTTGGGACCGCGGGGCTGCCGGCCGACCTGGCCGCGAATGTCGAGACCGGCGCGTACGCGATGCCAGGCTACCAGGACGTCTCGCTCGATAGCCGCGACGGGGTCCGGCTGGCGGCCTGGTGGATCCCGGCCGTCTCCCCCGATGCCCCGGTCGTGGTCATGGCCCACGGTGCCGGCAGCTGCCGACACGATCCGGTGATGCTCCTGCCCGCGGGCATGCTCCACCGGAACGGGTTCGCCGTGCTTATCGTCGACCTGCGCAACCAGGGTGACTCGACCATCACCGACGGTCGGATCGCCGGCGGAACCCGGGAATACCTCGACGTCCTGGGCGCCTGGGACTGGCTTCGGGCGCGGGGCGTCCCAGCGACCCGGATCGGGCTGTTCGGCGAGTCGAATGGCGCGTCGACCGTCGTGATCGCGGCCGGCCAGGAATCGCAGGTGGCTGCAACCTGGGAGGACAGTGGCTATGCGGACACGTGGGCTGCGATCGGCGAGGAGGTCCGCCACCGGGGATTCCCCGAGCAGCTGATCTTCGGGGCTCGACTCTGGGGCTTGCTCTACGGGATCGACCTCGATCGCCATCGGCCGATCGATGCGATCGCGCGGCTCGGCGTCCGGCCCCTGATGATCGTTCAAGGGACCGCCGATACCCGGGTGGACCCGAGCAACGCGCTCGGCTTCAGCATCGCCCTGCAGGCGGCCCGCGGCCATCCCAACCCGGAGGATGTGTGGCTCGTGCCCGGTGCCGGGCATGTCCGTTCTGCCTTCACGGTACCGGCTGAATACGAGCGTCGACTCGTCGACTTCTTCCGGAGTTCCCTCGGCCCCTAATGGTGGGGCAGGCCAACGTGGCCTTGCGTCAGCAGGTCTACTCTTGGCCAGGCAGGTCGAATAGCGATGAGGTGACCGGTGATGTTCTGGGACGGAGGCTGGCCGATGGGTCTGTTCACTGTCGTGTGGGTGCTCGCCGCGCTCTCGGGTCCCGTCATCGTCATCGTTCTCGTCGTGCTGCTCGTCAAGTACCTCGGACGCCCGAGCCACTCGGCCAGTCCACCGTGGCCCGGCCCGCAGCCGACCCCTCCCGTTCGCCCGGAGCCACTCGACATCCTGCGTGAGAGGTTCGCAAGGGGCGAGATCACCGTTGACGAGTTCGAAACGGCCAAGCGGGCTCTCGGCTACCCCGGCG
>JBBRIM010000147.1:0-6834 GCA_038221095.1 Candidatus Limnocylindrales bacterium | reverse complement strand
GCGACCATGGCACGACGCGCCGCTGCCCGGAGACGCGGCTGCACCTTGAAGGAGCCGACCATGCAATGGGTCACCCGCGAGCACCCTCACACGGACCGGATCGCCTGCCCGTGGCTGATCCGCCGGTTCATCGACCCGGAGGCGGAGATCGCCTATGTCGGCCGGGACGAGGTGCTCGCCTACGCCGAGCGCGAAGGCGCGATCAGCTTCGACGCGCCGGGAGCGGACTACACCCACCGCGACGGCCGCTGCACGTTCGAGGTGCTCATCGAGGAGCACCGGCTCGGGGACGATCCCGCGCTCGCGTTGATGGCCAGGGTCGTCCACGGCGCCGACGTGTCGGAGGACGCCGACGCGACCCCGCAGTCGCGAGGCCTCGAAGCGATCGCCCGCGGCTTCATGCACCTCGGCGTGACCGACCAGGAGCAGCTCCGGCTCGAGCTTCCGGTCTACGACGCCCTCTATGCGTGGGCCCAGCACGAGGTCGCCCCCGGGTGACCGCGCGGCCGGCAGCCTTCAGCGGGCTGCCGGGAGGCCGTCCTCGACAGTCCGCGCGGCGCCACCGCTGCCCGTGCCCAAGGCGTCGGCGGTCCACGGACCGGCGACGGCGCCGAGCGCGCCCCGGCATCCGGGCCCCTCGAGCCTCACGACTCGCCGTGGCCTGCGCCAATCGAGCCGTTCCCGGTCCAATCGGCTCGGGGCCAACCCTACCAACGGCCCTCATGCGGGTCCAGGGGCCCATGCGATCCTGCCGGAAGTGTCAAGCCGTCCCCACATCAGTGTTACGAGCCGCCAGCTCGAGGTCCTCGCGGCCCACGTTGCGACCGGGACCGCGAAAGGCGCCGCCCACCGCTGGGTATCTCCGTGAGCACCGTCAACGGCCAACTCACGGCGCTCCGCGAGCGGCTGCACATCGAGACCAGCGAACAGGCCGCCTATGTCCTCGCCGCGTCCGGCCGTCTCCGTGTTCCGGAGCTCGCCGGCCATTCCGCTGCGACACGTCCGGACAGCCTGCCGCTCCGGGCCTGGGGCCTGGCCGGAGCGCGTACCCCCGCATAGGACTCCCGGGCTCGCACCGCCCGGCACCCCAGGAGCAAGATGCCCACCACCCTCAGAACGGCGACCTACCTCAACCACTGGTGTCCCGCCACGCCCGTCCGCGTGGACGCTGGTCCCTGGATCGCCTACTTCACGATCGACGCCGCCGCGGCCCGGATCGCCGAGGGACGGCGCGAAGACTTCATCCTCGCCCGCGACCAGCTCAAGGCGGGCCAGCCGCTGACGCGACCGAACGGGATTACCTACCAGCTCGTGACCGGGCCGGACGAGTCGGCCTGACCACGTGACCGGCGCCGGTGAGCGCCAGGGCATCTTCCGCTTCGTGGACCAGGAGACGGTCACGACCGGTGTGGGGATGGTCTGGCTGGTCGTCAACGCCGGCGGCCCCATGGTCGCGACAGGAGCCCGGGTGAGCGGCTTCGGCCAGGTCGGGCCCTTCGGACCTGTCGAGATCATCCCCGGCACGAACAACTGCACCTATGGCGACGTCGCGATCGGGCCTGGCGGCCAGGTCATGAACGTCTGCACGCTGACCGAGAGCGGCCAGGGCGGCGGCAGCATCTTCGTGAGCGTCGACCCGGACGGCCTTGGTCCCAGCGGGTTCGGCGGCCGGGTCAAGGTCGCCGATACGCACGTCGGCGGCTTCGATTTCATCCCGGCCCAGCCCGATCGATCGGTCGATGCCGAACCCGGCCTGGCCTGGGACCGCACCGGCGGTCCACACACCGGCCGTGCCTACCTCGTCTACGCGCTCGAAACCAAGAACGAGAGCGACGACACGGACGTCGAGGTCCAGTACTCGGACGACTCCGGCGTGACCTGGAGCCCTCCCGTGCGCGTCAACGACGACCGGACGCGGAACAGCCAGTTCCTGCCGAAGATCGCCCTCGATCCGACCAGCGGCCAGGTCGGCGTCGCCTGGTACGACGCGCGAAACGATCTGGGCCAGGGTGGCCCGGGCGACACGGATGGCATCGCGAACACCGATGCCCAGCTCTGGGGCGCGTTCAGCTCCGACGGTCGGACGTTCACCCGGAACGTCCGGATCAGCGCAGGAACGTCGAACTCGCATGCCTCCGGGAACAACATCGACTACGGCGACTATTCGGGGCTCGCCTTCTACGGCGGCGTCCTGCGGCCGGCCTGGTCGGACAACCACGAGGATATCGGTGGTCCGGCGGTCATCGCCTATACGACCGAGGCCGACACGCAGCGCCCGGTCCGCCAAGCGGCGCAGGCTCATGCGCGTGAACACGGCTGCGTGCTGGTCCTGTACGCGGCCGATGCTGCGGGGTTCTTGTCTGAGCCGCTGCCGAATGCCCTCGATGGCGAGGGTGCAGGTGATCGTTTCGGTGATCGTCTGGGCCTCGCGGACCTCGAGTACCTCGGGCGGTCGGACCTCGCTCGCCAAGTCGTCGAGAGCCGGGAGGCGGGAGCCCGAGCATGTGCCTGGCTGCCCAAGGATCATGGGACGGGAGCCTTGGCGGCCTACGCGTCGGCGCAAGAGGCCCACATCGTGTTCCTGCCTGCGCAGCTCCCGGTGTACGACGAGCTGAGCGCCCTCTTGCGCGGGGTGAAGAGCTCGACCGACCTAGAGCAGTCGGGTATCGAGATCCGGGTCGTCGGTTCCCGCTAGTCGACGAGCGGCGCCTGACCACGATCCACCCATCGTGTGCGGGAATGACGAGCGCCGGCCCACCGGCGCTGACGAACAGTCGGTCGAAGCCTTGATGCCATGGCCTCCGTCGACCGTCAGTGGCGCCTCCGGGAACGCAACACGGTTGCGCCGAGGATCCCGATCGCGATCAGGATTCCCGCTGCCACAAACGGGCCAGCATCGGATGTCGGCGTCACGCCGTTTCCGATGGGTGAGGGCGTCATCACGGGTTGCGTCGGGAGGCTGGCGGTCGCCACCGGAGAGACCGACGCGGTCGGTGGTGGCGCGGGGCTCGTCGTCGGGCTCGAGGTCAATCCTCCCGGTGAGCTGGGCGTCGGTGTGGGCGCGGAGGTATGCGGGGGCGTGGGCCGTGGCGGCGGGGCCGGCGTGGGCCGTGGCGTCAGGGCCGGCGTGGGCCGTGGCGTCGGGGAAGCGGCCGCCGCCACGACCGTGATCGTGCCTTTCATCCCCGAATCGGCGTGGATCTCGCAGACGTACGAGTAGGTTCCGACCTTTGTGAATGTAAAGGAATAGGACTCTCCGGGGACCTTGAAGCCTGACTTCAGGGGCCCACCCGACGGGTGGCCGATGTTGTTGCTGACGAGAGTGCCGGACGTGACGGTGTGCCCGTCGCCCGACATCGTCCAGGTGACGGTGTCGCCGAGTTGACGACCTTCGACGCCGGGCTGAAGTCGTAGTTGACGGCCGCCACCGATACGTTTGCCGCAGCGACGTTGGCCGCGCCGACGATGGCGAGCATCAGGATCCCAAGCGCCACGAGCCACGCGGGCCAGGCACGGTGCGACATGTCTCCTCCGGGCAGTCTGTGCATAGCCGCGGATACGCCAATACCCGCCTCCCTGGATGTCCGAAACCGAATCGGAGCTAGAGAGCGTATCGTCTGAGATGGCCTGGATCCGTCATCAAGCTGATGCGGCCGGGTCGCGATAGGGGGGAAACCCATGCGTTTGCGTCTGGCTCTGATTGGGGTGGTTCTCGCCCTGGTGGCCCTCCCGGCGGTCGCCCTGGCCGCCGATCCACCGACGCCCGCGTTCGGCGGTCCGCTCACTGGAGCCCAGGAGACGCCCGCCGTCACCACAGCCGCCACCGGCGAGGGGACCGCGGTCGTCAGCCCCGACGGATCCACGATCACCTACGTGGTCACCTACAGCGGCCTTTCCGGGCCGGCGGTGGCAGCCCATATCCACACTGGCGCTGCCGGCGCGGCCGGTGGGGTCATCCTGCCTCTCAAGGTCAGCGCCAGTCCCATGGTCGGAACCCTGACGGCCGCGAACTTCACCGCGTCCGGCACGATCACGACCTTCGCCGAGGCGGTTGCGGCCATCAAGGCGGGCAACACCTACTTCAACGTCCATACGGCCGCCAATGGCGGCGGCGAGATCCGCGGCCAGATCATGGCCAAGGGCAGTGCGCAATTCGCCACGCTGACCGGCTTCCAAGAGACACCCGCCGTCGCGACGTCCGCGACCGGCAACGGGTGGGCCCTCGTGAGCACCGATGGATCCACGATCACCTACTACGTCGCCTACAGCGGCCTGTCGGGCCCGGCGGTCGCGGCCCACATCCACACCGGCGCGGCCGGCGTGGCCGGTGGGATCATCCTGCCGCTTGCCGTGAGCACAAGCCCGATGGTCGGGACATTGACGGTCGCCGACTTCAAGGCGTCCGGTGCGATCACCACGTTCGCCCAGGCGGTCGCGGCTCTGCAGGCCGGGAACACCTACTTCAACATCCATACCGCCGCCAACCCGGGCGGCGAGATCCGCGGCCAGATCGGTGTCGTCGTCGCAGCCCCGGCTCCGAGCCCGTCTCCAACGCCTGCGCCAACCGCGGCTCCCACCCCGACGCCGGCGCCAACAACCGCTGCGACGTTGCCGCCAACCTCAACCTTGACTGTCCAGCCCGCCTCGGGTGGTCCTGCCCTCCCGGCGGTCCTCGCGGTCCTGGCCCTCCTGGCGTTCGCGTCAGTCGCCAGCCGCCGCTTCGCTCCGCGTCGCAGCCGATAACGCAACTGGTAGAGGTCCAGGCAGGCGGACAGTTGACCTCGTCCGCCTGCCTCGGCTGATCGGCCGGCCCGGGCGTTGCTCGGCCGACTCGGTGCCCCCGGCGAGGAGCTCCGCCGTGACGTGTAGCCCGGTGGCCGCTCTGAGCGATCGGCGAACCATCGGGCCGCGTAGGCAGACCCGCCCGCGGGCGGATGCCGCGCCGCGCTGTCCCGAGGAGCCTGACGACGTCCTGACAACCCGGCGCTGCATTGTCATCGGCGCTCCGGCGATCTCCCGTCTCGACGCGACGGGTTCCCGACCGCAGACTGGCACTACGCCCGCGAAGTCAGGGCGGGCGTCGAGTCGTGGAATCACATCAGGCAGCACGTGCGGGCGGCACCCAGACGAACGGCGGCGGCGGAGCCGAAGCCCGTGGGCCTGCCACAGCTGGAGCTCGCTCGGGCGGGGACTCCGACCGTACGCAAGGAGAACGTTATGACCAGTGACCAGGTCGACCGGACGGTCGTCACCCAGGAACCCGCGGTTTCCGCGGCGCCGCTGCCGGACGCAGGTCCCGCGCCGGCCGTGAGTCCGGCATATCAGCCCGCTTTACCGGTCCAGCAATCGGTCACGACGGACACCCGCCAGATCACGCGCTCGGGTCCCGGGGGCTCGGAGATGATCCGCCGGATCATCGTCCTCCTGTTCGGGCTCATCCAGATCGTCATCGGGCTGCGGATCGTCCTGCTCCTGCTCGACGCCCGTACCGGCAACGCGCTGGTCTCGGGCATCCTCGATGTCAGCAAGATCTTCGTCGCCCCGTTCGAGGGAATCCTCAACACGAATGCCCTGACTTCGGGTGGCTCGACGCTCGACATGGCCGCCGTCGTCGCATTCGTCGGCTGGACGATCCTCGAACTGATCGTGATCTGGGTCATCGGGATCTTCCGGCGCGAGCGGCCTGACATCAGCACCTGACCGTGTCGCGGTCCCCAGTCGGACGGGGTCTCGTCCGCGGACAGCGTCGGCTCGAGGCGGGCCGACCGACACGAAAGGAACGTATGCAATGGGCATCATCGCGTGGATCATCCTGGGTGCGATCGCCGGGTTCATCACGAACCTGATCATGGGCGGCGGGGAAGGCGTCATCCTCACCGTCATCCTGGGCATCGTGGGTGCAGTCGTCGGAGGCTATCTCGCAGGCACTGTCCTCAAGGTGGCCGACGTGACCGGTCTCAACCTCGAGAGCATCGTGGTCGCCGTGTTCGGTGGTGTCGTCGTGGTCGCGGTATACCGGCTGCTCATGGGCCGGCGCACCACGGCGTGATCGCAACGCGGGCGCGCCCTCGGGGAGTTTCCTGCGCTGTGAGCCGCCGCAGCGCAGGATTCAGCGCACTGCGCCGTGCGAGGGCGTCGGGTCATTCTTGGCCAGCGCACGACAACAGAGATGGCTCGATCAAACCTCTCAAGGAGTGACCGATGGCCAAGAACCCCGGCAAGACCAAGGTCGACGACGTTGTCGATGGAGCCGAGAGGAGTGCGCCCGCCGATGCCTTCGTTGACCGCGGCCGCGCGGTCCTCGATCGGGTCCCCGGCGTCGCGGACAGCGCGTACGATGCACTCGCCGGGGCCCAGGATCAGCTCAACAGACTGTCCGACATGGGCATCATCGCAGCGTCCGGATTCGCGCTTGGCGTGACCAGCGGGTTGCTGTTGGCGGGCGCGCCACGGGTGTTCCTGATCCTGTCGATGATTCCGGTCGGGCTCACATTGCGGTCGGCGTTCGCACGCGGGACGGCGCCTGTCAAGCCCCGTGAGGCACGAAGTCGTGGAGATTGCTGAGGTCGCTCCTCCTTCGGCTTCGGCGGGTTGATCCAGACCGTAGTCGGAATGACCGGTGGTGTCGGCGGCCGGCGGACGAAACGCTCGGGATGGGCCGCGTAGGCAGCGTCGAGGGTGAGCGCCCGAGCGGCGGTGATCTCGGGCGCCCGCCCGGCGTGGACGTCGGCTGGGGTGAGCAGGCCGATCCCGCTGTGGCGGTGCTGCGTGTTGTACCAGGTGAAGAACACCTGACAGAAGGCCCGGGCATCCTCGAGCGAGCCGAAACGATCC
>JBBRIM010000146.1:0-6836 GCA_038221095.1 Candidatus Limnocylindrales bacterium | reverse complement strand
TCAGCCGCGTCGACAGCATCGCCTGGCAGCGCTACCGCAACCCGATCCCGATCCTCACCGGGACGGTCAACTGGGATGAGCTGCTCGCCGATCCGCACTTCCTCGCCGAATACCGCGAGGTCCTCGCGGACTTCGATCGCTACATGGCGAACGGCTCGGACCACTGGCTGGAGCGCAAGTATCCGGGCGCGCTGAAGCAGCCCATCGCCTACTTCTGTGCCGAGTACGGCTTCGACGAATCGGTCGGGATCTATTCGGGCGGCCTCGGCGTGCTGGCCGGGGACCACCTCAAAACCGCCTCGGACATGGCTCTGCCGTTCATCGGGGTTGGCCTGATGTATCGCAAGGGCTACTTCCGCCAGACGATCGACGCCGACGGCCACCAGGAGCACGCCTACCCGGACTACGACCTGGCCCGGCTGCCGGTCCTCCGGGCGGCCGACCGGTACGGCGACCCGCTGACGGTGACGATCGACCTGCCCGGCCGGGTCCTCAACGTCGCCGTCTGGGTGGCCCAGGTCGGCAGGGTCCCGACCCTGCTGCTGGACACCGACATCAACGAGAACAGCGAGGCCGACCGGCCGATCAGCCACATCCTGTACGTTCGCGGCCGCGAGATGCGCCTCCACCAGGAGCTCGTCCTGGGAGTCGCCGGCACCCGCGCGATCCGTGCCCTCGGGATCAAGCCGGCCGCCTGGCACCTGAACGAGGGCCACAGCGCATTCCTGCTCGCCGAGCGCGCCCGGGAGCTCGTCGCGGCCGGCGGTACCTTCGACGAGGCCTTCGAACACGTCCGCTCGACCAGCGTGTTCACGATCCACACCCCCGTCTCGGCAGGCAACGAGCGCTTCGACGCGGACCTCGTCCGGAAAGTCGCCGGGCCGGTCCTCGGCGTGGACCGGCCCGAGGCCGCGGGCATGATCGACATCGAGCGGTTCCTGCTCCTCGGGCGAGGCATCGACGATGACCCGCGCCAGTTCGACATGACCGCGCTCTCGCTGCGCCTGTCCTGCGCGGCGAACGCCGTCAGCCAGCTCCACGCGGTCACCGCCAACGCAACCTGGTCGGCAATGCTCGGTGAGCGGCGAATCCTGGGTATCACGAACGGTGTCCACGCGCCGACCTGGGTGGGCACGGAGATGAACGGGCTGTACGCGAACATCCTGGGCGCCAACCTGGATGACCTCGACCCGCAGACGAAGGCCGGCCGATTCTGGGAGCGCCTGGCCAAGATCCCCGATCGCGACCTGTGGGCGGCCCACCAGCGCCAGAAGAGTGAACTCGCGATGTTCGCTCGCAAGCGCCTGCGCAGCCAGTTCGCCCGCCACGGCGAGGCGCCCCTCGTCCTCGAGCAGCTCGAGGAGGCGCTCGACCCGGAGATCCTGACGATCGGTTTTGCCCGGCGCTTCGCCACCTACAAGCGAGCCGGCCTGATCTTCACCGATGTCGACCGGTTGGCCCGCCTCCTGTGGCATCCCGAACAGCCGGTCCAGATCATCTTCGCGGGCAAGGCCCATCCTGCCGACCGGCCGGGACAGGGCGTCATCCAGCAGATCTTCGAGCGCTCCCGCTCGGCGGCGCTGCGCGGCCGGGTGTTCATCGTCGAGGATTACGACATGCGAATCGCCCGGTTCCTCGTCCAGGGCGTCGATGTCTGGCTGAACAACCCACGCCGGCCGCTCGAGGCGTCGGGCACGAGCGGGATGAAGGCAGCCCAGAATGGGGTGGTCAACGCCTCGGTCCTCGACGGCTTGTGGGACGAGGGCTGGACCGGCGACAACGGCTGGGCGATCGGGGGCCGCGAGCAGAATCCCGACGAAGGCGCCCAGGACTGGGCCGATGCCCTGGAGCTCTACCGGATCCTCGAGGAGGAGGTCGTGCCCCGCTACTACGAGCGCGACGCTGATGGCATCCCGACCCGCTGGACCGAGCGGATGCGCAGCTCGATCGCCTCGACGATCTGGCGGTTCTCGACCACCCGGATGCTCCACGAGTACACCGAGCAGCTGTACCTGCCGGCCGCTGGGGTCCAGATCAGCAGCGGTGGCACGCGCTCGGAGCGCGGCTCGATCGCCAGCCGGGCCAGCTGACGGAATCCGGCCGCCCGTCGGCCGCGCGACGGCTCAGCCCTGGGGATCGAGGGCGATGACCGTCACGCTCTGGGGGGCCAGGCTCCCGATGGGCTGGTACCCGGCGAGCCCGCCTGTGGCGCTGACGACCGGGGCCGGCAGGTTGCCGGTCAGGCCGGCCGTGCTGTAGACGATGCGGGCGTTGAGGCTGCCGCACAGCGACCCGGGATCGAGGCTGATGGTCTCATCGGTCACGGCGGTGGTGGCGAGGTTGGCCAGGACGAGGAGCGTCTCATCCGAGCTGCGTCGGAGCGTCGCCAGGACGGCACCCGACGAGCTCTGGGCAACGACGAGTGATCCGTCGGCCAGGGCCGGATGGGCCGTCCGGAGGGCAATCAGCGTTCGGTACTGGCTGAGCAGGGAGGCCGGGTCGGCCGTCTCGTCGGCCACGTCGAGCGTGGCCGGATCGGCCGACAGCGCCTCCCACGGGGTGCTGGTGCTGAACCCGGCCGTGCCCACCGCCGAGGTCCAGCGCATCGGCGTGCGGATCCGTTCGTCGGGCTTGGCCCCGCTCATCCCGATCTCCTCCCCGTAGTACACGAACGGGACGCCCGGACCGGTCAGCAGCAGGCCGGCGGCCAGCCGCATCCGGGCCGGATCGCTGTCGACCTGGCTGGCGAGGCGATCCATGTCGTGATTGGTCAGGAAGGTCCCGAATCCGGCCGGCGGGTAGAGCCCGACCACCCGGCCGAGAAGCCCGGCCAGTCCCCATGCCTGCCCGCCGTTGGTGGCCGCCACATACGCCCCGGCCAGGCCGAAATCGAAGGTCATGTCGAGGTCGTTCGGTACATAGCCGGCGCTTGTTGCCGAGGTGTCCCAGACCTCGCCGATGAGCAACGCGCCAGGCGTTGCCGATTCGACCGAGTGCCGGAACGCAGCGAGCCAGGCGTGCGTCTCGGGCGTGTTCTGAGTGACCGGTCCGTCCTCGACGAGGTGTTTCGCGGCATCGAGCCGGAAGCCGTCGACGCCGATGTCGGTCAACCAGAAGGCTGCGATCGAGTCAACGGCGCCGGTCACCGCCGGGTTCCGGAAGTTGAGGTCGGGCAGGTCCGGCCCGAAGGCCGCGTAGTAGAAGCGCTTGCCGTCCGGGAACCAGTTCGATCCGCCCGGGCTGTTCGCCCAGACATACCAGTCGGCATGAACGGAGCCGGGCGTCCGGCTGTCGATGAACCAGGGGTGCTGGCTGGAGGTGTGGTTGAAGGGCATGTCCAGGATCACCGCCATCCCCCGCCGGTGCGCCTCCCGGACGAGCGTCCGCAGGTCGGCTACGGAACCGTACGGGGTGTTGACCGCCTCGTAGTTCGTGACGTCGTAGCCGTGATAGGAGGGTGACGGCATGATCGGCATCAGCCACAGCCCGGTGATACCGAGATCGGACGTGGTGGCCGGGTTCCCGTCGTTCAGGTAATCCAGCTTCGAGATGAGGCCGCGCAGGTCGCCGATCCCGTCGCCGTTCGAGTCGGCGTAACTCCGAACGAAGACCTCGTAGAAGACGCGGTCCGCCCACCAGCCTGCCTTGCCGAGCCCGGGGACGGGTGCGGCCGTTGCGACCGGGCAGATAGGTGGCGCCGCTCGGCTGCCAGCCGGCCCGGCAGTCGGGGAGCTGCCCGGTGGCAAACGACCGCCCGACGCCAGGGGCACGCTGGTCGCCACCGGGCCGCACCCGCCAAGCAGAACGGCCAGGGCGACGATCGCCAGCGACCTGGCGACCGAGCCACCCGGCAGCGAACCTCGGTTCAGCCTTTGACGCCCCCGATGGCGAGCCCGGAGATGATGTAGCGCTGCAGGAAGATGTAGACGACCATCACCGGCAGGGCGACCAGGATCGCGAAGGCCGAGAACTGTGACCAGGGCGTGCTCGCGGCGTACTGCCCGACCATCCCGTTCAGCGCCATCGACAGGGTCCAGAGCTTTGTGTCCTGGATCAGGAACAGGTACGAGAACTGGAACTCGGTCCAGCCGGCAATGAAGCCAAAGAAGGCGGTCACCGCCAGGACCGGCGTCGCGAGCGGCAGGATCACGTGCCGGAATGCCTGGAACGTGCTGGCGCCGTCGACGGTCGCGGCCTCCTCGAGCTCCTTGGGGATCGTGTCGAGGTAGCCCTTGATGTTCCAGATCGCGAACGGCAGGGTGCTCGCCGTCATGGCCAGGACGACCCCGAACAGCGACGAGCGCAGGTTGAACGTCCCGATCTGGAACTTCCCGAGCATGACGAAGAGCGGCGCGAGCGCAGCAACCGCGGGCAGCATCAGCACGGCCAGGATCCCGATCATCAGGATCTCCCGGCCCCGGAAGCGCAGCCGTGAGAAGGCGTAGGCGGCCAGCACGCCGATGCCCACGCTCAGCACGGAGATCATCGTCGCGATCAGGATGCTGTTGCGTGCCAGCTCGAGGAACGAGACCGGATTGAGCGTGGGCTGGGCGATCACCTTGGCATACGCGTCCAGGGAGGCGCCCGGCGGGAACAGCGTGTCCGGTCGCGCGATGTCCCGCGGGTCGAGCGACATGGCCAGGATCCAGACCATCGGGAAGAGCACGGTAACCGCGATCCCGATACACACGAGCTGGAGCAGGAGCTGGCGCCCAAAGGGAATTGGCCGCCGGCCGAACGATTTCGTCTTGGCCACCGGGACGACCACGACCGGCGTCCCGGACATGACCTGGCTCGTCATCTCGTCCCCCTCCAGGAGGCTGCGTCAGTTCGGCTTCGGTGATCAGGCGTCATAGCGCGCCGTCGCCTTTCCCAGCCGGTTGGTGATGAGCGTGAGTGCGAGGAGGATGAAGAACTCGAAGATGGCGAACGCCGCGGCGACCGCGTACAGGTGCTGCTCGGACACCAGCCGATAGGCGGTGGTCACCAGGAGCTCGGTCTGCCCGAACGGGCCGCCACCGGACATGAAGTACGACAGGTAGAACAGGTTGAAGGTGATGATGAAGCCGTAGATCGCGTAGGGCAGCATCGCCGGCCGGAGGAACGGCAGGGTCACCGTCTTGAACTTCTGCCACGAGCCCGCGCCATCCATCTCGGCGGCCTCGTACAGGTCATGGGGGACGCTCTGGAGGGCACCGGTTGCCACGACCGAGTTGAGCGGCCAGCCGAGCCAGACGTTCGCCCCGAGCAAAGCCACGTAGGCGAGCGGCAGGATGAGCGGGCCGAGCGCCAGGATCGGGTTCGGTTCATTGAGCCAGTCGAGGGTCACCGGCGGGGCCTTGAACAGGATGCCGCCGATGCCGCTGAGGACCTGGTTGATGGCCCCGTACTGCGGGTCGAACAGGTTCCGCCAGACCGTCGCCACGATGATCGGCGGGACGACGACGGGCAGGATGTAGACCGCCCGGTAGATCCGCTTGAAGCGGAGGCCCTCGATGTTGAGGACGAGGGCGATGGCCACCCCGAGGACCAGGTGGATGATGACGTTGGAGAACGCCCAGAAGAGGTTGAAGACGAGGATCCGCAGGAAATCGAAGTTGGGCAGGACGATGTTGTTGTCCAGGATCCGCCCGTAGTTCTGGATGCCGACGAAGTCCGGCGCCGGAGAGTCGAAGCGGAGGTTCCCCAGGCCATAGTCGGTGAACGACATCCAGACCTGGAAGACCAGCGGATAGAAGGTGATGATCGCCATCACGAGGAGCGCTGGCAGCAGGAACAGGTAGGCCGTCCGGCTCTCCTTCGTCCGCAGCCAGACCGAGCGGCGAGGAATGCCTCCCGGCTCTGCCATCGTGGCGGTCATCTGGCCGTTCTCCTCTCGTCCATGGCGATCTCTCCTCGAAAGCCGGGATGAGCGTCGGGGCGACGGCAGATGCCGGCGCCCCGACTTCGCGAGGTCAGTCCTAGGGTACGCCCAGGGCGCCCTCTGCTACTGGTTGTTCGCCTTGTCCATCGCCGCACAGGCGGTGGCCACGGCAGCCGTTGGGTCGGTGCCCTTGTCGATGACGGCTACCAGTGCGTTGCCGAAGTTGCCCCAGTAGCCGTCCAGCTGCTTGAGCGTCGGTCGCGCAAAGCCCTTGGGCATGAGTGCCGCGAAGCTCTGTGCAATCGGGTCAGTCGGCTGGAGGGTCGTGTTGGCCGGCAGGTGACCGGCCGCGGCGAAGAGGGCCTCGTTGGCTGGCAGGAGGACCTGCAGCGCGAACTGGGCTGCGAGGTCCTTGTTCGGCGAGGACGCGTTGATGTAGAAGCCATCCGGCGCCGTGAGTGGCGCCCAGGCGCCCTTAGGACCGGTTGGACCGGCGATGACCGCCAGCTTGCTGCCGAGGGCCTTGGACAGGTCACCCGACTGCCACGGGCCATCGATGAAGCCCGCGATCTTGCCGGAGATCAGGTCCGCCTTGGCATCGCCGTCGTTCTGGTAGAACTTCATCCCGGCGGCCTTCATGTCCTGGAGCCACTTGAGGGCATCGGCCACGCCACCGTTGGTCGCGGTGCACTTGCCGGTGCTGGGATCCATGATCGTGCCGCCGAACGACGAGAACAGGCCCCACTGGTAGTAGGCCCCGCCGCCGTTTGCGCCGTAGACCCAACCGAGCTTGCTGGCGTTGGTCTTCCAGTCGTCAGTTGTCACCGGCGGGGTGGTCAGGATCGAGTTGTTGTAGAACAGCTCGACTGCCTTCATCGACTCGGGGATCTCGTACAGCTTGCCGTCCACCGTCGCGGCGTTGATCGCGACGTCGGAGGTGTTGTACGGGGCTGCCTTCAGGATCGGAATCAGG
>JBBRIM010000145.1:0-6868 GCA_038221095.1 Candidatus Limnocylindrales bacterium | reverse complement strand
CCTCCTCGGGCGACTCGGGCGGCAGCGCCCACACGATCGCATCGAGCAGGTCACCGGTTCCCCGGCCGTGGGCGGCGCTCACCGCGAACATGCTCTCCCAGCCGAGGACGTGGAACTCGGCGGCCTCGAGGTCGCGCCGCTCGTTGTCGGCCTTGTTCACCGCCACGAGAATCGGCGACTTCGCTCGGCGCAGGAGGGCCGCCGCCTCGAGATCTGCCGGGGTCGGGCCGGTCGCCGCGTCGACCACGAGCACGATCACGTCGGCTTCGTTGATTGCCAGGCGGGCCTGCTCCTGGACACGCTCCTCGATCGGATCGTTCGGATCGATCTCGAGCCCGCCGGTGTCCACGACGACAAACCGACGGCCGTTCCAGTCGGCATTGCCGTACAGCCGGTCACGGGTGGTCCGAGCGCGGTCCTCGACGATCGCCCGGCGGCTGCCCAGGATCCGGTTGAACAGGGTGCTCTTGCCAACATTCGGGCGCCCGACCAGGGCAACCACGGGCAACCCCGTCGCGACCATCAGGCGGCACCGGCTGCGGATGATGGCAGCGAGGTGGTCCGGCCGGCCGGTGTTGCGGCGAGGGCCAGGGCCGCCATCGCCAGGCCGCGGGCATCGGCTGCCGCCGCCGGCGTCCCGGCCATCTCCAGGATCCGTTCGGCGACGGCCTGCAGGTCCTCGATCGGGGTCGAGGTGCCGCCGGTGATCCCGACGACAGCGGCATCAGCGAACGCGCCCGCGTCGTCGAGGTCGGTCACCGACTCGATCTGGATCGCCCTCGTCCCGACGATCTCGCACAGCCGGGTGAGTTCCTTCGTATTCGCGCTGGACCGACCACCGACGACGACCATCAGGTCGACCTCACGAGCCGTCTCGAGGGTGTCCTGCTGGCGGCGGATCGTGACCGGGCAGACCGTGTTGACGATCTTCAGCTCGTGGCTGCGCGAGACCATGAACGCGGCCAGCTTCTCGAACTTCCAGGGCGGCTGGGTGCTCTGCGAGATCAGGGCCATCTTCTTCTTGCGCGGGATCAGCTCCCACTCGGGCTCGTCGTCAACCACGATCGCGTCGGGAGCAAAGCCCAACAGGCCGACCACCTCGGGGTGACGCGGCGTGCCCAGCAGGACGATCGTGTAGCCCTCCTCGACCAGGCGCATCAGCTCTTTCTGCTCCTGGATCACCCAGGTGCAGGTGCCGTCGATGACGTCCAGGCCGCGGGCTTCGGCGCGGGCCATCACGTCCGGGCGGACGCCGTGGGCGCGAATCACGATCGCCGCGCCCCGGTCGACGTCGTCGAGCGACTCGACGGTCTGCACACCGACCCGCTGGAGCTCGGCGATCACGCCCTCGTTGTGGACGACCTGGCCGAGGGTGTGGGTCAGCCGCCCGGTCGAGGCCGACTCCTTGGCCTTGTCGATCGCCTCGCGAACGCCGTAGCAGAATCCCGTGCGTTTGGCGATGCGGATCTCACGAACGGTGCCCATATCGCCTTGATTATCGCACCCGGGCCGTCGAAACCCTGAGCTCAGGCTTCGGACGGAACCTCGGGCGGTCCGCCGGGCGGCGCTTCGGACAGCGTCTGGGCACCGTACACGCCCTGCTGGCGGGCCGGCAGGAGCACCGCGATCCGGCCCATGATCAGGTTGGTGGCTGCTGCCTTGGCTGCCCGCCGGTCGAGCCCGGGTGGCAGGACATCGGCCAGCAGGAACGCCTCGCCAACCCGCATCTCGACGTGTCCACCAAGCCGCGGGAACCTGCCTTTCGGCCAGAATCGGTCGGTGTCGATCAGTCCCACCGGCAGGATTGGTGTATTCGTCTTGAGGGCCAGCACGGCGACGCCGTCCTTGGCGGCCTGGAGGGCACCGGTCGGACTGCGCGTCCCCTCCGGGAAGACAACCACCACGTTCCTCGCCTCGAGAATCCGGACCATCAACCGGAAGACGTCGATCTCCACGTTGGCCCGGTCGACCGGGTGGACCGAGCCGGCCAGGACGAACGGGCCGACCACCGGCCACTCGGTCACCTCGCGCTTGCCCAACCAGTGGATCCGGCGGCCCAGGCGCGGCGTCAGCCAGGCGCCGACGATGACCCCATCGGCATTCGAGCAATGATTGACCGCCACGATCAGCGGACCTTCGCGCGGGATTGAGGCCAGGGCGCCCGAAATCCGGACCCGGGTCAGGCAGCGCATGATCGTGCGGGTGACGACCGCCGTGATCCGGATGAACCAGTTCGCATCGCTGCGCAGGGTCCTGTCCGTGTGCTCGGTCACTGGCTTGCTCCCCAACGCTCGACGCCGCCGGCGTGCCTGATCGCCGCGACGACTGCGGCCACAGTCTGTTCGAACGTATTGCCGTCGGTCACGATGTGGACCGCGTCGGCAGCCGGTCGGAGCGGCGCGACGGGCCGGTTTTGGTCGAGATCGTCGCGTCGGCGTAACTCAGCGAGGACTGCCCGCGCGGCACGGCCCATGGGATCGAGTCCCCGTTCTTCCGACCGTCGCCGGGCACGCTCGACGGCCGAGGCGTCGAGGAAGACCTTCAGGCCGGCCCCGGGCAGCACCACGGTCCCGATGTCCCGGCCGGCGACCACGATCCGGCCACCGGTTGCGATCGCCCGCTGGCGCTGGAGGAGCGCAGCACGCAGCTCCGGTATCCGGGCCACTTCGCTCACCCGGCGGTCCACCGCTGGGACGTGGACCCGTTCGGTCACGTCGACGCCATCCACGAGGACCCGGGCGAGCCGGCCCTGTTCATCGGCCGCCAGTTCAACTTCACCGACCAGCGCAACGAGGGCGAGCGGGTCGGCCGAGTCGACGTCGCGCTGGAGGACGAGCCAGGTGATCGCGCGATACAGGAGGCCGGTATCACAGAAGCGGAACCCGACCTCCCGGGCAGCCGCCGCTCCGACACTGCTCTTACCCGACGAGGCCGGGCCATCGAGGGCAACGACGAGCGGACGGAGGGTCATCGCGACGAGGATACGCGGCCGGCTCCCAACGACCGAACCTCTGGCGCCGTGAGGCGGCGGCAGCGCCCGCTGACGAGGTCCTCGAGGCGGAGCGTGCCGAGCCGGACGCGGACGAGGCGATCGACCGGGGCACCGACGGCCGCGAACATCCGGCGCAACTGGCGCTTCCAGCCCTGCTGGAGGGTGGCCCGATACCAGGTCAGCTCGGGTGGGACCGGAACGAGGACAGCCTCGAGCTTGCGCACCTCGACCGTCGTCATCAGGCGCAGGTGGGCCAGCGTGGCCAGGCCCTCCACGAGCCGGATCCCCGCCCGCAGGCCGGCCTGCTGAGCGTCGTCGAGCGGGGCGCGCAGACCGAGCGCGTACTCGCGTTCGACCCCGAAGCGCGGGTGGAGCACCCGTTCGGCCCAGGCTCCATCGTTGGTCAGCAGGATCAGGCCCTCGGAGTCCTGGTCGAGCCGACCGACTGGGTAGAGGCGAGCACCCGAGGCCATCGCGGTCGGAACGAGATCGAGGACCGTCCGTTCGGCATGCCGGTCGCGAACGGTCGAGACGACCCCGGTCGGCTTGTGGATGACGAGGTGGACCGCGCTGGCAGCCTCGCCGATCGCCCGGCCATCGACGAGGATCGCCGACGCGATCGGATCGACCGGCTGGCCGAGGGTGGCGGTCTTGCCATCCACGGTCACCCGGCCGGCGGCGATCATCCGCTCGGCCTCGCGGCGGGAAGCAACCCCGGCGGCAGCCAGGACCTTCTGGAGACGCTCGGTGGCCATCAGTCGCTCGCCCGGCCGGGTCCGACCGCACGGGGCTCGAGCTCGATCGGGTCATCGGCCGGTTCGTCGAGTGTTTCGACCAGGTGGCCGGCGATCTCGGCGTCGAGCGGCGGCAGCTCGTCGAGGCTGGTCAGGCCGAAGCGCTCAAGGAAGTCGAAGCCGGTCCCGTACAGGAACGGCCGGCCGGGTGCCTCGGAGCGACCCAGTTCAACGACCAGCCGGCGGTGGAGCAGGGTCCGCAGGCTGTACTCCGAGTCAACCCCCCGGATCCGTTCGATCACCGATTTCGTGAGCGGCTGGCGATAGGCCACGATCGCGAGGGTTTCGAGCGAGGCCGGCGAAAGGCGGGTCGCGTCGGCTCCGACGTAGCGAGCCACGAGGGGTCCGGCTTCGGGCGCCGTTGCCAGTTCGACCCGGTCGGCGGAGGCAATCAGGCGGATCCCCCGCCCTGCCAGGCTCAACTCGAGGTCCCCGAGCCGGGCGTCCACCGTCTCCCTGTCGACCCCGGCGATCGTTGCGATCTCGCGCCGGCTGAGCGGCCGCTCGGCCACGAACAGGAGCGCCTCGAGAGCGGCCTCGGTCAGCTCGATCCGCTCGAGCTGCTCCGGCGCGTCGGATTCCCGTGCTTCAGGTTGGGGCTCGTTCATCTCGTCCGACTCGATCATGCGAACGACTCGAGGGTCTCGTCGATCGGCTCGCTGAGCCCCTCGGGAGGCAGCCCGGCAGCACCCCGTTCGGACGGCGTGGTCGGCCGCGCCATGATCGGACCCCACGGTTCGGCCTGCTCGACGACGATCTCGCGCCGCTTCATCAACTCGAGCATGGCCAGGAAGGTCACCGCCAGGACCACTCGGTCGGTGACGCCCCGGAGCAGCTCCTGGAGCACGATCGTGGGCGCATCGCGCAGGGCCGCCCGGATGATCTCGGCCCGCTCGCCGATCGTGATCGAGCGAGGCATGACGGCCGGCGCCGGGACCACCGGCGGAACGAGCCGATGAAGCCGGTCGAGCGCGCGGCGCAGGATCGCGGGGTCGAGCGGGGCGACCGCAACGTGGCTGGCTCCGGCCCGCCCGGCCGCAGCGGCGACGACAGGTTCGCGCCGGAAGACACCGACACGCTCGAGGGCCACGGCCTGCAACCGGCCGCCGGCGTCGCGGTAGGCGCGGTAGAGCAGGAGCCGGGCCCGCAACTCCGCCTCTGGATCCGGCTCCTCCTCAATCGGTTGGCCGACCCGCGGGCGCGGATCGCGGGGCAGCATTGCCCGGCTCTTGATCACGATCAGCTGGCCGGCCACCGCCACGAACGCCGAGACGTTGCTGATCCGATCCGAGCCGAGCCCCGCCAGGGCCTCCAGGTAGGCCCCGGCCAGCGAGCCGAGCGAGACGGTCAGGATGTCGAGCTGGCGCGATTCGATCAGGGCCAGCAGCAGGCCGAGCGGGCCCTCGAATGCCTCGAGCCGGACATGGGTGACCGAGCGTGTCCCCCGGCCGGGCCCGAAGTGGACCGCCGGCCCGTCACGCTGGACGTCGATGGCCATCAGTTCGCCTCATCGGCGAGGCGCAGCAGCTCACTGGCCCGGTCGGCCGGAACGCGCGACTGGTCGCGGATCAGGCTTACGGTCCGGTCGCTGCCGCCGGCCGCCACGACCAGCCGGGCCGATCGGTCGGCGTGATCGCGGAGCTGCTCGAGGGCTGGGCGATAACCGGGCAGACGACCGGCGGCGCGAACCAGCCACGGCCCGAAGGCCTCGCCCAGCGACCAGGCGATCCGGGGCCCAAGCCCAACCCCGCCGCCTGCACCCCCGCCCTGACCGGACGGCGTGCTCTTGCCGCAGTCGTGGAGCAGCCCGGCCAACAGGAGCTCGGGATCATCGCCGCCGCCACTGCGCCGCAGGCTGGCCACGACGTCCAGGCCGTGGCGACGATCGGCCACCGGCATCGCATCGAACAGCGCCAGGAGCGGCGCAGGGACCCAGGTGAGGAGGCTCGCCCGCTCGTCGCGTGGCACCCTGGCCCGGACGTGCGCCCGGAACTGGCGCACCTTGGCCGCCCACCAATGCGGACTTCCGGCTCGATGCAGGCTCACGTTCCCGTGAGGAGCCCGACGATCGGGATACCGATGTGCTCGAAGATGAACTGGATCGGTCCCTGGATGTGGGCCAGGTAGGGCAGGAAGATGATCGCCAGCAGGACGTACGTCCCGTACTGGCCCAGGAATGCGCCCACCTCGAACGCCCGGCGCGGTGGCAGGGCGGCGAGCAGGACCCGCGTGCCATCGAGGGGCGGGACCGGGATCAGGTTGAAGATGAACAGGGCAACGTTGATCTCGACAAAGATGTACAGGATCTGGAGCAGGGCGAACTGGCCCGGGGCGGGGTTCGGCGAGAGCCCGAACACGACCCGGAAGATGGCTCCACCGGCGACCGCGATGATCAGGTTGGAGACAGGACCCGCGGCCGCGACCATTGCCTCGCCGGTGCGCCCGTTGCGCAGGTTGGCGAAGTTGACCGGGGTCGGCTTGGCCCAGCCAACGCCAACACCGGCATAGGCCGATGCGACCAGCATCAGGCCCCCCAGCGGATCAAAATGGACGAGCGGGTTGAGGGTCAGCCGGCCCAGGTACCGCGCCGTCGAGTCGCCCAGCCGATAGGCCATCCAGGCGTGCGAAAACTCGTGCACCGGGAACGAGATCAGGATGATGATCGCAGCGGCGATCAGTGACGCAGTGGTCTGGTCCATCAAGTTATCGTACCCGGCCGCTGAGATCGAGGGCCGGGCCTACAGGCGGGCGAGCAGCTCGGCCTTCTTTGAATCGAACTCGGCCTGGGTGATCGCGCCGCTGTCGAGCAGCTTCTTCATCCGGTCGATCGCATTGGCCACGTCGTCCGAGCCGAGCGCCGCGGCCGGGGCCGACGTCGCCGCGTCGGCTGCAGCCTGGGCAACGGGCGCGCCGACCGATGGACCCGAATCGGCACGCAGCGGCGGGCTGGGAATCCGCCCGCTCGACACCTCGAGCTCCAGCTCGTGCTTTGCATCCGAGATGGCCCGCTTGAATCCGGCGGCAGCCACCAGCATGTGCATCCGATCGATCCCCGACTCCGAGGCGGTCAGGATCTCGAGAT
>JBBRIM010000144.1:0-6884 GCA_038221095.1 Candidatus Limnocylindrales bacterium | reverse complement strand
ACCAGGTCCGCGGCCCCGACCAGGCGCCCCAGGATCGTCTGCATCCGGTGCGACCCCAGCAGCTCGGCCGGGTTGGGCGGCAGCGGTCCGGTGGTGACCACACGGAGGCGCTCCTCCTCCGTAGCCTGGGCGACGTCGTCGACGGACACGTCGTCGGTTCGCAGGATCGAGGTCAGGCCTGCTGTGTTCGGCAGGCCGAACAGCTTGTGGATGCCGGGCTTGCGGAGGTCCGCGTCAAGGAGGATCACGGTTCGGCCGGCCTGCGCGAAGGCGACCGCGAGGTTGCTCGAGGTGGTGGTCTTCCCCTCGCTCGGGATGGAGCTGGTCACGAGGATCGTCTTCGCCGGCTCGTCCACGGTTGCGAACTCGAGGTTCGTGCGGAGGGTCCGGTAGGCCTCCTGTCACTCACGACGAGGCGCCAGAACCAGGAGCGGATGAAGGCGATCTGGTGGCGGAGCTCCATGGGCTGCGGGTTCCCCCTGGCGGACGGCGGCAGCAATCGGCCGAGTATAGGCGGATTGGGCGTGCTGGACAGTTGGAAATCGGCGCAAGGTGACGCGGGCAGCCGTCGAAGTCCTACCGCAAGAACCGCGACCAGAAGCGTGGCCGGCTGCTTCAGGACATGACGGACGAGGCGATCGAACTCGGACAGTACTGATGCCCGGCCCTGGGCCCACCCCGCCGGGACCCGATTCCACCCATGGAAGTTCTGCCACCCGAAGCCGACTGACTCCACACCGAGATTCCCACTGCTTCGCGCAGTGGATCGTCGCTACGGCGACGTGCGGTTCGTCGGGAACGTCGGTGCAGGGCGGAGGCTGCCCAACAAGGCCAAAAGCTGGCTCGCCGCCGGCTTTCTCCGGCTTCCGCTCACCGTGGCGATGGCCCAGGACTGGCACCGAGAGACCTACCGCCTTGCTCGTCGGCCTGCGACAGCGTTGAGCCGACCGCCGCACGCAGGATGGGCAGATCGTCCGTGACGACTTCCCTGAGGATGTCCAGATCGACGTTCTCGTAGTCGTGAGCGAGGAACGTCCTGGTCCCTTTGACCCTGCGCCAAGGGACATTCGGCATCAGCGCCAGGATCTGTGGCGAGAGGTGCCTGGCAAGCTCGCCGATCTGCTCGACGCGCTTGGCAACGGCGTCGACGGTCCTGGAGTCAGCGAGCCATTCGGGACCCTCATCTCGAGCGTATTCGTCGGCCAGACGCGCGCTCTCGGCGATGGCCTCAAGGACTGCCCGATCACGTGGCTTCATAGAGCACCAGCCCATCGCGCCGGACTCGTTCCGCCAATGAGGGCCGTCTGATCGGAGCCGTCAGGAGATCCACGTCCCGACCGAACAGGCGTTCGGCGTCGACGGTGAAACCGATCCGGTCATCCAGATCGAGGTAGTGCCCAGGAGCCGGCTCCACGAGCAGGTCCAGGTCGGAGTCCTGGCGAAAATCCGCTCGGGTGGCCGATCCAAAGGCAAGGATGCGCTGGAGGCCGTATCGCCGGGCCAGGTCCCGGAGTCGTCGCCGGCTCGGGGTCGCCAGCATCGGGTTCAGCTTGCCGAGCCGCGGTGCATCGAAGTCGCCGTGCCTGGTGCGATCCGGGAACGTTCGATCGACCGAGCCGGCGAGGATGCGCATGCGTGCAGCCCGGTGCCGTGGTGCGACATCCTCGAGAAGCTGGTCACGGAGGTCGTCCTTGTCGGCGAATTCGATCTTGCGCGTGGGGTGGAAGCCTGCCAGCAGATCGACTGCTTCATGGAGGCGCACCTCATCAGCCAGCTCGGCAAACCGCCGGATCACGACGAGCGTGCCCCGGTCATCGAGGCCGCAGAACTCAACGGCAGGGTTGGCGCGCGCAAGAGCGGTGAGCGCGCGCTCCTGGTCCAGGAGGGCCAGGGAGAAGCGGATCGCCTCGTGAGCGAGCGGCGAATCGACGAGTCGGTTGCGGTGGTCATGGCGAGCAACCAGTTCGTCAGCGGCGAGGATCTCGAGCGCCTTCTGTGCGCCCGTGTAAGAGATTCCGAGCATCTCTGCGACCGCGGAGATGCGCAGTCCTTCCGGCCGCTGCCAGACGAGGAGCAGCGCGCCGAGCGCATTGTCAGAGGTCGCGAGTCGTACCATGGACGAAGTATCACTCTCGCAGAGTGATACGTCAAGAAGAGGCAAAACTCGACACATTCCGGGTTTCCGTCACGCCAGTAAGAGTCGTCAATGTTGACTTCTGGCTCAACTTCGTAGACTCTTACGTCATGATTCCAATGAACAAGCCAGAGGCGATCGAGCGCTTCCACTTGGCACTCCTCCAGGTGCTTCCACAGCACCTGCCCGCGTCCAACTACGCGGTGAAGGGGGGAGCGAACCTCCGACTGTTTCTGGAGAGTGTCCGACGCTCCGAGGACATCGACCTCAACTTCGTCGGACTGGTCACCTGGAGCCTGCAAGAACGCATGGACGCTGTCATGCGATCGTCCGCGCTCGCGGCGCTCCTCGCAGTTCAAGGGATGAAGATCGTGGGGGTAAACCCGTCGAAGACGACCAGCACGACCGGTCGCTGGAAGTTCCAGCTCACCGCACCTGGGACCATTGTCAGCTCCAAAGTCGAGTTCTCGATGCGCGCGGAGGACCGGCCTCTCTATCAGATGGCCCCGGTTTCGTCGCGGCTCGCCGCTGCCGCCGGGATGCGGGCCGCGCTTGCCAACCACTACCTCCCGACGGCCGCGGTCGAGCAGAAGGTCGCCGCCTTGGCCCTAAGGAGCGAAGCACAGGCGCGCGACATCTTCGACCTCGACTTCCTGTTCACCAGGTTCCCGATCGAGAGTGCCGCGGCGCAGGTCCCGGAATATGAACTTGGTATCGCGCGTCGGCGCGTGTTCGAGACCACGTACCAGGAGTACCGACAACTGGTGGTCACCTACATCGATCCCGCCTTCGTCTCGATCTACAACAACGAGCCCGAGTGGGAGCGCATCTCGCTGAACGTTTCGGCAACCCTCGACGAGATGAAGGCACGCCCAGGATGAGCGCGACCCGGTTCGCAGAACTGCAACGGCTCGGCACGCCTACGATCACGACGGCCCAGGCGGCCGCCGCCTGGCAGGTATCGACGTCGGGGGCCAGCAAGATGCTTGCTGATTTGGCCGCCACTGGCTTGATTGAGTCCCTTCGACACGGCGTGTGGCTACTCGATCGGGCAGCAACTCCCGAGTCTCTGGCACCAGAGATCACTGCCCCGTACCCGTCCTACGTCTCGCATGTCTCGGCGCTGTATCTGCACGGCGTTATCGATCAAGTTCCGGCCGAGGTGCATCTCGTCAGCGCCGCGGAACCACGGGCGATCCCGACCAGTCGTGGAACCTTCCGTCTTCACCGAATGCCCGTCGAACTTTTCGGCGGTTACTCGGTCGAACGCGGGATCCAGTTGGCGAGCCCAGAGAAGGCGCTGTTCGACTGGGCCTATCTCTCAGTGGTGTCGGGCAGTCCGAATGCCCGGCTCCCGGAGACGGAATGGCCAGCCCGCTTCCATCGAGATGTCCTCGAGCAGTGGCTACGGAAGATTCCGGTCGCCAGGATCCAAACGATGACGCGCTCGTTGGTCGAACGTCGACTCCGGTAAGCGCCGCGTGGACCACACCTTCATTCACGACAGCGGCCGCCTGCGTCCCGAGCTGGCGCCGTTCACGTGTCCTGGACGACGACCGTGATCCTGGCTGCCGTGGCGAGTTCGCGCAGGAGGGCGAGGCCGACCCCGACGCCAAGGGGCAGCGGGGTCGCCGGCGGCGGCGCGCAGGCGTCGCGCGATCCCGTTGGTGAAGCCATAGCTGCGCGAGGTCGACTCGATCAGCCATGTCCGGCTGACGCCAATCGCATGCAGGCGGAAGGCGCGCATGCAGGCGGAAGGCGCGCATGCAGGCGGAAGGCGCGATTCCCCCTCCCGGCGGGGTGTCAGCCGCGCTTGTCGGCCAGCGGGGCGGGGACGGAGGCGACCGACGGAGCCTGGGGCGCCGGTTTCGCGCCCGCCTGCTGGCCCCGCTTCGCCGTGGCATCGGCCCCGTAGCCGCCGTAGTAGTCGTAGTAGACGTAGTCGCCACTGCCGCGCCGCGAGATGCGGTTGAGGGCGGCGCCCAGGACCCGAGCGCCGGACTTGGCAAGCGCCTCGCGCCCGTGCTCGGCCGCGGCCCGGCGGGTACGCCCGGCGTCGATCACCAGGAGCGTGCCGTCCGTGACCGATGCCAGGATCGCCGCGTCGGTCACGGCCTGGAGCGGTGGGCTGTCCACGATCACGAGGTCTGCGGCAGCGACCAGGCGCTCGAGGATCGTCTGCATGCGCTTGGAGCCCAGCAGCTCGGCCGGGTTGGGCGGCAGCGGACCGGTGGTGATCACCCGGAGGCGCTCCTCCTCGGTGGCCTGGGCGACGTCGTCGATCGAGGCGTCGTCGGACCGCATCAGCGAGGTCAGGCCTGAAGTGTTCGGCAGGTCGAAGAGCCGGTGGATGCCCGGCTTGCGGAGGTCCGCGTCCAGAAGGATCACCGTTCGGCCGGCCTGCGCAAACGCGACCGCGAGGTTGCCCGAGGTGGTGGTCTTGCCCTCGCCCGGGATGGAGCTGGTCACGAGGATCGTCTTCGCCGGCTCGTCCACGGTGGCGAACTCGAGGTTCGTGCGGAGGGTCCGGTAGGCCTCGGCGGCGGGTCCGCGCGGATAGAGGAGGGTGGCGAGGTGGTAGATCTCGCTGCGGCCCTTCTCGCCCTTCATCTTGAGGACGGTGCCCAGGGTGGCCAGGCCGGTCGCGGACTCCACGTCCTCGGACGACTTCACGGTGTCGTCGAGGTACTCCATGGTGAAGGCGATGCCGAGGGCCAGGAGCAGCCCCACGAGCGCGGCGAGGAGCGTGTTCAGGAGAACCCTCGGCGACGCGGGCTCCGCGGGCGGCGTGGCGCGATCCACCACGGTCAGCAGGTTCGACGCCGGCTGCGCGAGGGCCCGGAGTGCCGCGTAGGACTGGCGGAGGTTCGTGATCCGGCCCTGGAGGACCTGGAGCTGCTGGTCGTCGGCGTTCGTGCGCGACGGCAGGCCCGAGAGGCGGTCGATCTCCGCCTGGGTATCCGTGATCTGCGTCTGGGCGGCAGTGATCTGATCGCGCACGAAACTGTCTGCGGCCCCGCCCTGGCCGGTCACGGCATCCGAGGCTGCTGCGAGCTCCGCGGCGATGGCATTCGCCAGGACCGCCGCCCTGCCTGGATCGCCGTCACGCACGACGATTGTGAGCAGGGTGGAGTCGCGCGCGGCCGTGGCGTTCACGCGACCCCGGAGGTCATCCGGCGTCGTCGTGAGGCCCGCGTCCGCGATCACCTGCTGGAGGATCGGGGTCGTCGTGGCCAGGGACGCGTACGTCTGGGAGATCAGCTGGCTGACCAGGATGTCGTTGATATTCGAGCTGGTCGTGCTGAGCGACTGGCGCACGACCAGGGTGACCTTCGCCTCGAAGACCTTGGGCAGCGCGCTCGAAACCAGGTACGCGGCGCCGCCGGCCAGGAACAGGCTGGCGATCAACAGCCAGAGCCACGCTCGGACGACCTGGCCCTGGCGTCGAAGGTCCATCGGTGGCGCGACTCCCCAGTGCGTGTGGTCGGGGTGGCGGTTGGCCGGGGTGGCGATCGGGTCGTGCCGGGGCATGGCCGGTCGAAACCACAGGAGTATAGCCGGGGGTTTGTCCTTTGCCGGGGGTGGGGAGTGGTGTTGCTGGTGGTTTCGATGTCGGGATCACGAAGCCGGTGAGACGATCTCCCCCTGCGCCGGTGTCTTGAGCAGCGCCGGGCCGAGCACGTAGTAGCGACCGCGCCTCTCGCCGGTGGCTCGTAGCCATCCGCCTTTCACGGCAGCGTCAAGGTCACGTGTCGTGTTCTGTGCCGACCGGCCAGTGAGGCGAATGTAGTCCCCGGCTCGCAGATGCCGGTTCACCCACGCATACGCGAGCCCGTCGATCATCGCGGGCGAAAGCGACCCATCGGCGATCGCCCGCCGAATCTCGATCATGACGTCACCGAGGCCGCGGAGCCTCGCCAGGACGTAGTCGGCCGACCTGGTGATCGACGCGACGAAGTAGCGCACGAACGGCGTGGCGTCATACCCGGGCACATAGTCTTGCCCGATCGCGGCGCGGATGGCTGCGAAGTAGGCGGCGCGGTCGAGATCGAGCTGCGCGTCGAGCGAGACGAGTCCGCCCAGTGCGTAACCGTGCCGCGCGAGAATCATCCGGGCGATCGCCCGTGCCATTCGCCCATTGCCGTCGTTGAACGGGTGAATGGCGACGAGCTCGAGGTGTGCGAGCGCCGCGACGACCGGGGGAGCATGCCGGTCGGCCGCCGTCGCAAGCCATGCCGCGTACTCCCGCATCAACGCAGAGACGTCGCCCGACGGAGGCGTTCGGAAGATCGGCCTGCCGTCAGCATCGACGACTCGGTTCTCCCCACGGCGATACTCGCCCGGCGTGAGGAGCGGACTCTGGTTCCAGAGAACGCGTCGATGCAGCTCGCGGATGACCGCCTCATCGGGGACGACGCGGCGCGCCGCGAGCTCGTCCGCGAGCGTCAGCGCATCACGCGAGCCGATGATCTCGCGGGCTTCCTTGGCGCTGACCTTCGTCGAGCCCTGGCCGGCGAGCAGCGCCTCGACCTCGACATCCGACGCCGTGTTGCCCTCGATTCGGGCAGTTCCGTGGATGGTTCGCACCCAGGCCCGCCGGCGCATCCACTCGGCGTGGGTCGGGTCGAACGGCAGGTTGTCGAAGAGCCATCGCCGCTGGTCCAGCTCGGCGAGCGGCTTGGTGAGTGAGCGTCCGCGCAGTCGGTATCGCACGCTAGCCTCCGGTAATAGTCGTCAGTATTACCGCCAG
>JBBRIM010000143.1:0-6896 GCA_038221095.1 Candidatus Limnocylindrales bacterium | reverse complement strand
CTTCCGCTCTTCTTCTCGCTCAAGGCCACGAAACCGCCGGAATGAGGCGGCTCGAATGGCCTGACCTCGGCTCCGGACCGGCTTGAGGATGAAGTTTCGGGCAGATGCCGCTGTGGGCGGCCGTATGGTCGGAGTTGGGTCGCTCCGAGGCGATCTGGCCCGCGAACTCGGTCGATCCACGCACGAGCCGGGCATCCGAGGGCCGATTTCGCCGGCCAGGGAGGGTCGAGTTCGGCCGTAAGGCCGCTCCCAGCGGCATTTGGCAGGGTTGGGGGCGCAGGTGTCGCCCAACCCCCATGCGTGCGACCCCGTGGGTTTGGTCAAATGCCGCCGGCAGACGCGTGATGCATGGGTCGAGCCTGGATCGGGTGGCACGCAGGCCGCAAGGTCGCCGCTGTTGAGCCGAATTAGTCGCCGGCGGTTGACAACGCGCGATTGGAGGGGGCTGTAACCCGAGAAGGCTGCTGTAACGCGTCTGCGAGCGGCATTTGGCAGTGTTATCAAGGACGCGGAGGCGGTCCAATCGGGCCGGCCGCGGCCCGGGAGCGCCGCGGCCCGGGAGCCGATGCCCGGAGGCCGGCCTGACCCTCGATCCGCGCCCGAGGTACGCCGAGGAGCACTCGGCTATCCTCGGGTCATGAGTTCAGCCCCGGACGACGTCCGCCAGTTTGCCCATGCCCGATCGGCCGCCCGGGCGGCCCGCGACTGGGCCGAGGCGGACCGCTTGCGCGCCCAGATCGAGGCAGCCGGCTGGCGGATCGTTGATCGCGGCACGGATTTCAGCCTCGAACCGGCCCGCGCCCCCGACGTGGTCGAAACCGGCCGGACCCTGCATGGCAGCAGTGCGGCTGTCCCATCCCGGCTCGACGAGCCCGCGACGGCTTTCGCCACGGTCATCCTCGTCGCGCTCGACCAGGCCGACGACCTGGCCCGGACACTGGCTGGACTACAGGCCCACGCCCCGGTCGGGACCCAGGTCGTGATCGTGGCCGATCGGCCCAGCCCGGAGCAGGAGGCTGCGCTCCTCACCGCAGATGGACCGGCGGCCAAGCCCATTGGCGGGATCGAGCCCGAGATTGTCTGGACGAGCGAGCGGCTGGGCCAGGCGGCAGCCCTCAACGCGGGGATGCGCCGGGCTGCAGCTCCAGTCGTGATCCTGCTCGACACGAGCATCGAACCAACCGGCGACCTTGTCACTCCGCTCGTGGACGCCCTCGCGGACCCGAGCGTGGCCGTCGCCGGTGGTTGGGGCATCGTCTCGGACGACCTGCGCCGGTTCGAGGATGCTCCGGCCGGTGACGTGGATGCGATCGAGGGCTATGCCCAGGCGTTCCGGCGGGCCGAACTGGCTGAGCGGGGCTTCCTGGACGAGCACTTCCGGTTCTACCGCAACCTCGACATCTGGTGGAGCCTGGTCCTGCGCGACGAGGGCGAGGGTCAGCCGCCGCGGCGTGCTGTCCGGGTCAGCGAACTGCCCGCAATCCGCCACGAACACCGGGGCTACACCAGTCTCGAACCGGTCGAGCGGGACCGCTTGAGCAAGCGCAATTTCTACCGGATCCTCGATCGGTTCGGGGCGCGCCGGGACCTGCTCATCGCCTCGCGCGCCGAACCGGCCGGGGAGGACTGAGACCGGATCAGCCTTCGATCCGGCGGGCGGTGCTCCCCGCGGGCCGATCGATCACTTCGAACCCCGCGGCCAGGAGCTCGGCCCGCAGCTCATCCGCTCGCTTGAAGTCGCGCCCCGCTCGCGCCACCGCCCGTTGGGCCATCAGCTGCTGGACCTCGGGCGAGAACTCGGCCGTCGTGCCCGCAGGTGCGGCGGAGGCGGGCGTCTCCACCTGCCAGGTTCGGTCGAGGTCAAGGCCCAGGATCGCATCGGCATCGAGCACGAGCCAGCGCTTCTCATCGGCTGGCAACGGCGCCTTGAGCGTCTCGCGGATCACAGCGATCGCGCGCGGCATGTCAAGGTCGTCGTCGATGGCGGCCACGAACCGTTCGTGAAGCTCCCGGCCGGCGGGCGATAGCAGCCCCCCGCCGGCCGGGAGCTCACGATCGGTGATCGGATAGGGGACCGACTCGGGGTCGGTCCCGTGGCCCGAGGCTCCGCCGGCAATCCCAACCGGCCGATCGCCCGCCGCGCCGGCGCGCAGGACGGGCGGTGCGGCCCACGGGCCACCCGCCGGTGGCGGGCCAAGGACCCGCAGGCGGGCCCGGAGCGAGGCGAGGGCCACCTGGGCACCCGCCAGCGAGGCATCCGAGAGGTTCTGCTTGCGGCTGTAGTGGACCGTCATCGTCAGGTACCGGAAGGCAAGGGGTTCGATGCCCTCCTCGGCCAACTCGGTGATCCGCTGGAAGTTGCCGGCCGATTTGGCCATCTTCCGGCCATCGGCCAGGAGGTGCTCGCCATGGACCCAGTGGCGCGCCGGGACCTGGCCGCTCAGGGCGGCGGTCTGGGCGATCTCGTCCTCGTGGTGGGGGAAGATGTTGTCGACGCCCCCGGTGTGGATGTCGAAGACGGTCCCGAGGTAGCGCAAGCCCATCGCCGAGCACTCGAGATGCCAGCCGGGGAAGCCACTGCCCCAGCGGGCCGTTGGCCACTTCAGGTCACGACCTTCGCCGGCTGGTTTCCACAGGGCGAAGTCGGCGGGATCGCGCTTGTCCGGCTCCACCTCGACCCGGTGACCGGCCCGCAACTGATCCAGGGTGTTGCCTGAGAGCTGGCCGTAACCTGGGAACGAAGCGACCGCGTAGTAGACGTTGCCGGCCGGCGTCGCATAGGCGTGGCCGGCGTCCTGGAGACGTTCGGCCAGTTGGACCATCTCGGGAATGTGCTCGGTGGCGCGCGGGTAGACGTGGGCCGGCAGGATGTTCACGAGCGCCTCGTCATGGTGGAAGCCTGCCTCGTAGGCCGCCGCGATCTCGGCCGAGGTCTTCGATTCGAGCTGGGCCTGGACGAGCATTCGATCCTCGCCTCGATCGAAACGTTCGTCGCGCAGGTGGCCGACATCGGTGATGTTCTTCACGTGCAAGACGGCCAGGCCGTGATACAGCAGGGCGCGTCGGACGAGGTCGGCCAGGATGAACGTGCGCAGGTTGCCAACGTGGGCCCAGCGGTAAACGGTCGGGCCGCAGGTGTAGATCCCGACCCGGCCGCGCTCGAGCGGTTCAATCGGCTGGACCTGGCGGCTGAGCGTATTGCGGAGGAGAAGGACCATCGTGCTGGGCCCATCGTAGAGGCTGACGGGTACACTCGGCCCGATGACCGACCCTCGCCAGGTTCTGCCCGTCCGCTCGTTCGGGCGAATCGGGCCGCGCGCCCTCGCGGTCTTCCTGATTGTCGCGCTGCTCTTCCTCGTGGTCGGTCCGCGGCCATTCGGGCCGACGCAGGACGCACCTGCAAGCGGCGACGTTGGAGCCGGGTCGAAGAACGCCGTGACGATCCTGGGTGGCGATCCGACCACCCTTGATCCGGCCGTCCAGGGTGACGTTGGCAGTGCCCAGGTCACGGCCCAACTGTTCGAAACGCTGGTCGCTTTCGACCCGTCGCTCAACCTTCGGCCGGCGCTGGCCGGCAGCTGGGCGACCGGCGATGGGGGCCGATCGATCACCTTCAGGATCCGGCCGGGCCTGAAATTCTCCGACGGTTCGGCACTGGGCGCCGGGGACGTGGTTCGGAGCTGGCTGCGCCTAATCAGCCCCGCCCATCCGTCGCCGCTGGCCTCGCTCCTCGACGAAATTCACGGGGCAGCCGCCTACCTCGCCGGCAAGACGACCGACGTGGCCTCTGTCGGGCTGAAGGCGGTCGGCGACACGGTCGTGGTCACGTTCGATCAACCATCCACCGACTTCCTGGCCGTCGTTTCGGGTCCGTCGTTCGGCGTCGTTCCTTCGACCATGGACGATCCCGCGACGCTGGCGGCCGGCACCTTCGTTGGCAGTGGCGCCTACCTCCTTTCGGCGCGTACCGGCTCCGAATTGACCCTGACCGCGAACTCCTTGTACTGGGCCGGGCCCGCCCCGATCGGCACGGTCCACCTGCTCACCACGCTCAACGGAAGGAGTCCGGTCGAGGCCTTCCAGGCCGGGACGATCGACTACGCCGGGATCGATCCGTCGGACGCGGCCTGGCTGCGCTACGACGCGACCCTCGGTCCGCAACTGCGAGCCGTGCCGTCGCTGAGCGTGACCTACTTCGGTTTCGACGTGGGCCAGAAGCCCTTTGACAATCCACTCGTGCGCAAGGCATTCGGGCAGGCCGTGGACTGGACCCGGATCGTCATCCTGGCCAGCGGCGGCTCGCTGGCTGCCGCCGACAGCATGGTCCCGCCTGGCATCCCCGGGCGCTCGAGCCGGGGGTTCCTGCCCACCTATGACCCGGCCGCTGCCCGGGCTGCCCTGGCTGCCGCGGGCTATCCGGGCGGGGTCGGACTACCCAAGGTCACCCTGGTCTCGACCGCCACCGGCTTCGAAGCGCCGATCCTGGCCGACCTGCACAAGAACCTCGGGATCACCGTCGATTCCGAATCGATGAGCTTCAGCGACTACTTCAACCGGCTCGCAAAGGACCCGCCGGCGTTCTGGTCGCTCAGCTGGGTGGCCGACTACCCAGGTTCGAACGACTTCCTTGGGCTGCTCCTGGGCACCGGCAGCTCCAACAACTACGGCCACTGGAGCTCGGCCGCATTCGATGCGGCGATCGCGCAGGCCCGGCAGGCGACCGATCCGGCCACGGCAAGCGTGGCCTTCGACGCCGCCCAGTCGACCGTCCAGGCCGAGGTCCCAGTCGTGCCCCTCGCCTACGGCACGGGCTTCGCGCTGGCCCGGACGGGCCTGCTCGGCGCCTCCGACAATGGCCTGGGGATCCTCCGCTTCGCCGGCCTGGCGTGGTCGAAGTGACGTCGTATCGCCGGCTGCGGTCCATTTCGGCTGCCGCCCTGGTCATCGGCCTGGCTGCCCTGGCCGGTCCGCATCCGACAAGCGCAGCGTCGCCCGTCGCAACCTTCGCCCCACCTGCCGGCTCGTTCGTCTTCGGCACGTCGATCACCTTCAGCGACGGCGTCGTCTTCGGGGCGGTCCCGAAGCGGGTGGAACTGCTGCTCAGTGAGCCGGGCTCGATCGGTCCGAGCGTGATCCAGGTCCCGTCACCCGGTATCGGCCGGCAGACCCTGACCGAGGTGATCAAGGTCGCCGACGGGCACGTCTACCCGAACACGACGTTCTACGCCCGCTGGCGGGTCAGCGCTGCCGACGGCAGCCAGGAGCTGGGCCCGCCCCTCAGCCTGACCTATCTCGATACCCGTTTCGACTGGCACACGACCACGGGCCCGCTCGTGCGGGTCCATTGGTACGACGGTGACGATGCATTCGGGGCACGAGCCCTCGCGATCGGCGAGCAGGGAATCGCCAACGCTGCGGCCCTGCTCGGGGTGACCGAAACGAAGCCGGTCGACTTCTACATCTACGCCGGCCGGCAGCCCTTCTACGATGCCCTTGGCCCGGGCACCCGCGAGAACGTGGGCGGCGAGGCGAACGCCCAGATCCGGACCCTGTTTGCCCTGATCACCCCGGACGCGATCAATGCGTCGTGGGTTGGCACCGTGATTCCCCATGAGCTGACCCACCTCGTGTTCAACACGGCCGTCGACAATCCGTTCCACGCCCCGCCCCGCTGGCTGAACGAGGGCCTGGCGGTCTACCTCTCGGAGGGCAACACGCCGGCGTGGCGGAGTGCCGTCGCCCGCGCCGTCAGCTCGGCCGGCGTGATCCCGCTGGACGGACTCGCTGGTCAGTTCCCAACGACGGCCAGCCAGTTCAACCTGGCTTATGGCGAGAGCGTGGGGGCGGTCGACTTCATGATTCGGACCTATGGCAAGCCGGCCCTCGTCGGCCTGATCCAGTCCTACGCCGGCGGGGTGAGCGACGATGAGGCCTTTCTTGCCGCGCTCCACGTGGATACAGCCGGCTTCAATCGCGCCTGGCTGGCCGATATCAAGGCCGGCCCGCCGAGGGCCTATGGGCCGCAACCGGCACCGGCCGGTCCGCTGCCGGCTGATTGGGGCGGCCGTCCCGCTCCGGGCACGCTGGGTGGCCCAACTGGAGACCCGGCGACCACCGGTGCACCGTCGGCCGACCCCTCGGTCGGATCGCCTGCTGGCACCCAAACGTCCTCCGACACGACCGGCCTGGTCATCGGCTTGCTCCTGGGCAGCATCCTGCTGGCCATCGGGATCGGCTGGTCGATCGCCCGGCGGCGACGCCCAGGATCGGGGGAAGGCCTGTGATCCGGCGCATCCCGAGCTGGCGGCTCACCCTGGGCCTGGCCCTCCTGGTCCTGGGCTTTCTGGTGTCGGCCCAGTTCCAATCCGACGGACCCAGGGCGCAGTACGCCAGCGACGCTCGTGCTCCGCTGGTTGGGACGGCCATCGGGCTTCAGACGGAGCAGGATGCGTTGAAGGCCCAGATCCTCGATCTTCGGGCGCAGATCAGCCGCCTCGAGACAAAAGGGCAGGGGAGCGTGGCCGCCGCGACCGACCTCGGGCAGCGTCTCCAGGACGCCCGCCTCGCTGCCGGGTTGATCGCCCTCCAGGGGCCGGGGGTGGTGATCCAGTTACGCGACTCCGACCAGGCCGTCCAGCCGGGCGGCAACCCCAGCGACTACCTCGTCAGTGCCCGTGACGTCCGGACCGTGGTCGAGGAGCTGTGGCTGGCCGGGGCGGAGGGTGTTGCCGTCAACGGCGAGCGAATCGCGACTGGCACCGCAATTCTCGACATTGGTGGAACCGTCCTGGTCAACTCGGCCTACCTCGCCCCACCCTACCAGGTGTCTGCGATCGGTCCACCCGACCTGTTCGACCGGTTGAGTGCTGCCGTCGGCTTCCGCGACTTCGTCAACG
>JBBRIM010000142.1:0-6925 GCA_038221095.1 Candidatus Limnocylindrales bacterium | reverse complement strand
CAGGTCGTGGTGATGACGATCCCGGTCGGCGGTGAGATCGGCGAGGAGATCCATCCCGAGACGGACCAGGTCCTGACCTTCATCGATGGCCGGGGCGAGGCCCAGCTCGATGGTCGAGTCAGCCGGGTTGGCCCGAACGATCTCGTCTTCGTCCACGCCGGCACGCGCCACAACTTCCTCAACACCGGCGCCACGCCGCTCCGCCTGATCACGACCTACGCCCCGCCCGCGCACGAGCCCGGCACGGTCCATCGGACCAAGGCCGACGCCGACCTCGAGGAGCACTGACACCGGTCAAGCCGACGGAACGGCAGACGGAACTGCCGCCGAGGAACGGGCCGAGGAACGGGCCAAGGAACGGCGTTAGGCCGGCCCCGGTCGTTCAAGCAGGGCGATGACCGTCTCGTCGGAGGTCTGGCTGAAGTCCTGGTAGAAGTCGCCGATCGCCCAGAATGCGTCGGGCATCTCGACCACGACCAGCTCGTCGACCAGCGGGCGGAGTGCCGTCACCTCCCCTTCGGGAGCGACGGGGACGGCCAGGATCACCAGGCTTGCGCCTGCCCGGCGCAACGCCTCGATCGCCGCGCGGGCCGTGTAGCCGGTGGCCAGCCCGTCGTCGATCAGGATCACGCTGCGCCCTTCGACCGGCAGCGCCGGTCGGTCGCCACGATAGCGCCGGACGCGCCGGGCGAGTTCGGCCTCCTCGCGGGCCGTGACCGCCTCGACCTCATCCGGACGCAGGCCGGCACCCCGGATCAGTTCCTCGTTGAGCACCCGGACGCCGCCCTCGGCGATCGCGCCCATGGCCAGCTCGGGTTGCCAGGGCAGGCCGAGCTTGCGCACAACGATCAGGTCGAGGGGCGCACCCAGACGGTCGGCAACCTCCCGCGCCACCGGGACCCCGCCCCGTGGCATCGCCACGATCACCGGCTCCAGGACCGCCCAGCGAATCAGTCGGTCGGCCAGTCGCCGGCCAGCATCAGCCCGATCAGCGAACATGCCCACCCCTTACCCGCTGAATGCCCCGAGGAATTGCCAGTAGGGCACGGCTACCACGACCAGGATGAACGCGGCCGCCAGGGTCAGAATCGTTCCATAACCGGCCATCTGGCGCGCCGTGAAATAGCCGGCATCGAGCATGATCAGGTTCGGGACCGTGTTCATCGGAAGGATGAACGCGTACCCGATCGTGATCGCAACGGGCAGCGCGAGTGCCGCCGGCGGTAGCCCGCCGGCCACCGCCACCGAGATTGCGATCGGGACGACGACCGTTGCGTACGCCGTCGTCGACGTGAACACGAGATGACCGAAGAGCGCCAGCAGGGTGACCACCGCCACCGCCGGCACGAGCGGAAGGCGGTCGATCCCGATGACGTCGAAGGCGGACCGGACGACCGGGTCGAAGGCTGCCGTGGCGCTCAGGGCGGTCCCGAGCAGTAGCGCGGCGAAGAAGAGCGCGACGGGACTCCAGGGCACGGCCCGGCGGACCCTGCCGACGCCCATCACGTGCAGTGGTGGGAGAAACAGGCTGGCAACCGCGGCCAATCCGATCAGCCCGCCGTTCAGGCCGGTCAACGGTTCGGTCACCCAGGCGAACAGGGCGACACCAAGGACGATCGCGGTGATGACCTCGTCCCGGCCGATCGGCGCGGCGGGCTGCGCCGGCAGCGAAGGCCCGACCGGGCCGACCTCGCCGGCTGCGTCCCGTTGGCCCGCAGCGGCTGCCCGCCGACCGAGGACGAGCAGGATGATCCACGCGCTCAGCAGGAGAAGCAGATTTGGTGGCCCCGCCAGGAGCAACCAGCGAAGCCAGGAGACATCCACGCCGACCGCGCCGAGATACCGAACCGAGATGAAGTTGGGGATCGTCGCGGTCAGGAACATCGAGGCCCCGATGTTGTTCGCAGCCGCCGCCATCAACAGGACGGCCGCGCCGAACCAGCTACCGGGCCGTGCCCCGCGGGCATCCACGAGCCCAACGCAGATCGGCACGAGCAGAAAGGCCTTGGCCGTGGTTGATGGCGACAGGGGCGCGATGATCACACTCGCGATTCCGACCGCCAGGATCACCAGGCTTGGACGCTGACCGATTCGTTGAACGAGGCCGAAGGCAAACCGCCGCCCGAGCCCGGTAACCGAGACCGCATAGGCCAGCAGGAAGCCGGTGAGCGGCGTCCAGACCCCGGAACTCCCGTACAGCCCGACGACCTGGCCGGCGATCGCAGATGGCTCGGTCGCGGTACGCGAGACGAGGACCAGGCCGATGATCAAGACGGAGGGCCAGAACGCCTGGCGCGGAAAGGCACCCCACAGGCCCAACCCGAGAACGGTGATCGCGAGTGTCCGGCGTGCCTCGTCCCCGATTCCAGCCGGACCGGCGCTGAGCAGGATCGCGATGGCGAGTGCGACTCCGAGCGTGGCGGTGATGGCTGGACCGCGGGCGGGGATCCGGCGCAGCCGATCAACCAGCAGCACCGGCGAGATCACGGCGCTTCGATGCGCATCCGGGCATCGACGATGACGGCCCCGTCGGGCAGGACGATGACCGGGTTGAGGTCCATCTCGGCCACCTCGGGGTGGGCCTCGACCATCGCGCTGACCCGCAGCAGGACCTCCTCGAGCGCGGCGACGTCCGCTTTCGGCGCGCCCCGGTAGCCATCGAGCAACGGGTACGTCTTGAGCGATCGAACCATCTCGGCCACGTCGATGTCGGTCAGGGGCGTGATCCGGACCGAGACATCCTTGAGCAGCTCGGCCTCGGTCCCGCCGGCCGCGCAGGCAACCACCGGGCCGAACAACCGGTCGTGGACGACGCCGACCAGCATCTCCACGCCGGCCGGCACCATCTGCTGGACGAGGAAGCCCTCGATCTCGTGGCCGGTCGCGGCGAAGGCAGCGGTCATCTCGCGCGCCGCTCCCTCAACCTCGGCGGGGCCGGCCAGCCCGAGTCGAACGCCGTGCACGTCACTCTTGTGGATCACGCCGGGGGCGATCCCCTTCAGGACGACCGGGCCCTCGAGCCAGCCGGCGGCCTCGGCGGCCTCTTCCGGGGTCCGGCTCGTGACCTGGGCCACGAGGGGCAGGTCGTAGCAGCGCAGGAGCGTGGCCACCTCCTCGGGATCGAGCCAGCGCGAGGGGCCGGCGACGAGCATCGCAGCAACCGCTGCGTCGGCCTCCTCGGAGCGGATCCCGGCAAGTTCGGGGACCACGCCCTCCGGCCGGGCCCGCCAGCGGGCATAGCCGACGGCCCGGCCGAGGGCATGGGCGGCGTGCTCCGGGTAGGTGTACGCCGGGATGTGGATCTCCTCGCTGCGGAGCTCGGCCGGCGGCCCGCCCGCGGCCATGAACACCGCGGTGATCGGGATCGGCCGGGCCAGGGCCGCGGCCGCAGCGCCGATCGCCCGCGCCACGTCGTCCGGCCGGGTCACCAGCGGTGGAGCGAAGATGACGATCAGGGCGTCGATCCCGGGGTCCGCCCCGATCGTCTCGATGGCCCGGCGGTAGTCATCGGCGGTGGCCGAGGCGATCATGTCGACCGGATTACCGATCCCGGCCGCCGAGGGCAGCCAGGTGGCCAGGCTCGTCCTGACCGACTCGGCGAACGGCGGCACCTCCAGGCCGGCCGACTCACAGGCATCGGCCGCCAGGATCCCCGGTCCCCCACCGTTGGTCAGGATCGCGACCCGTGAACCCGTCGGCATCGGCTGGTTGGCCAGCAGCGAGGCAACGTCGAACAGCTCGGCCAGGGTGTCGGTCCGGATCACCCCGGCCTGCCGGAACAGGGCATCGACGGTCACGTCCGAGGCACCGAGCAGCGCGCCGGTGTGCGACGAGGTCGCCCGCGCGCCCGCGCTCGAGCGGCCCGCCTTGACCGCCACGATCGGCTTGGAGTGCCCGACCCGGCGGGCAATCCGGGCGAAGCGGCGGGGATTCCCGAGCGACTCGAGGTAGAGCAGGATCACGTCGGTCGCCTCGTCCTTCTCCCAGTACGACAGGAAGGCGTTGCCCGACAGGTCGGCCTTGTTGCCGACCGACACGAACGTGGACAGGCCGAGCCCCAGGCGGTTGGCATGGTCGAGCAGGGCCAGGCCGAGTGCGCCGCTCTGGGACAGGAAGGCGACCCGCCCGGGGAGCGGGGCGATCGGGGCGAACTGGCCGTTCATCCGGACCTCGGCCGCCGTGTTGGCCAGGCCCATGCAGTTGGGACCGACCAGGCGCATGCCCGACTCGCGGCAGATTGCCAGGAGCTCGGCCTGGCGTTCGATTCCCGCCCCGCCGACCTCCGAGAACCCGGCGCTGATGACAACCACGCCCTTGACCCCCTTCTGGGCGCACTGGCGGGCGACGGTGGCGACGGCCGCCGCCGGGACGACGATCAGGGCCAGGTCGACCGGGTCCGGGATATCGAGGATCGAGGCGTAGGCGCGCACGCCCTGGACCGACGGCGCCGTTGGATTGACGGGGTACACGGGCCCGGCAAAGTCGCCCTCGAGCAGGTTGTGGAAGAGGTCGCCGCCGATCGTGTGCTTGCCCCGCGAGGCACCGATCACCGCGATCGAATGGGGATGGAGCAGGGTCCGCACGGCGTCGGCCGAGACGAGCTCCTCGCGCGCCTCGATCGCGGCCGCCGAAGCCGGCTGGGCCGCAGCGGCCGCCGAAGCCGGCTGGGCGCCGATCATCCGGGGACCATCGGCTGGTAGTCGGGCCGCCAGATCGCCCGGTCGACCGCCGGCTCGATCTCATCGTCCCGGTACTGGCGCCCGTAGCCGCTGTCGCGCATCTGGCGAACGACGGCGATCGCGATCGCCCGGGAGATCTCGCGCAGGTCGCCGATCGGCGGGTAGATCGCACCGATCGCGAGCCGCTCGGGCGACACCCTCGAGGCCAGCACGTGGGCTGCGACGAGGAACGCGTCGTCGGTCACCTCGCGGGCCTCGGCCACGATCGCGGCCAGGCCGACGCCGGGGAAGATGAACACGTTGTTGGCCTGGCCGATCCTGCGCCGCGAACCTCCGAATTCAACGTCGGCGCTGGGGCTGCCGGTGGCCACGAGGGCCCGGCCGTCGGTCCAGGCCAGGATCTCCGGGGGTTGTGCCTCGGCCCGGTCGCCCGGGTTCGAGAGGGGCAGGATGATCGGGGTCGTGGCGTGGCCGGCGACCTCGCGGATGAGGGCCTCGGGGAAGGCACCGCGGCAGCCGGTCGTTCCGATCAGGACCGACGGCCGGACCACCCGGGCGATGGCCACGGGGTCGGCGAAGTCGGCCTCGGTCAGGCCGGCATCGATGAACCAGTGCGGGTCAACCGCGAACGGCCGCTGGTCATCGGCCAGGCCCGGCCGCTCGCGATGGACCAGGCCGGTGTGATCCATCAGGACCATCGCCGGACCGCCCCAGCGGGCGATGACACCGTCGGGACCGAGATGTCGCCGAAGCAACGCGGCAATGCCCAGGGCGGCGGCACCGGCGCCAACGAACAGGAACCGGTCGTCGAGCAAGCCTGCCTCGGCACCTCGAGCGGCGAGCAGGCCGCCCAGGACCACGCCGGCGGTGCCCTGGACATCGTCGTTGAAGCTGGCCACCCGGTGGCGATAGCGCTTGAGAATCCGCAGCGCGTTGTGCTGCTTGAAGTCCTCCCACTGGACGACGGCCGCCGGGAAGACCCGCCGGACTGACTCGACGAATGCCTCGAGGACCGCGTCGTACGCCTCGCCCCGGAGGCGCGGTGCCCGGTAGCCGAGGTAGAGCGGATCCGCGAGCAGCTCGGCCCGGTCCGTCCCCACGTCGAGCGAGACGGGCAGGGTCCAGGCCGGGTAGATCCCGGCCGCCGCGGTGTACAGGGCAAGCTTGCCCACCGGGATGGCCATGCCCCCGGCGCCCTGGTCGCCCAGGCCCAGGATTCGCTCGTTGTCGGTGACCACGATCAGCTCGATCTCGGTGTCGGCCGCCGTGCGCAGGATGTCGTCGATCCGGTCGAGGTCGGCCGGGGTGATCCAGACGCCCCGCGGCCGGCGCAGGATGTGGCTGAATTCCTGGCACGCCCGGCCGACCGTCGGGGTGTAGACGATCGGCAGGAATTCCTCGAGGTTGTCGGCCAGGACCCGGTAGAACAGGGTCTCGTTGCGGTCCTGGAGGGCGGCCAGTCCGATGAACCGTTCGAGGTCGTCGGCCTTGCGCCGGACGTGCTCCAGCTCGAGGACGACCTGCTCCTCGATCGTCATCACCCGGGCCGGAAGGAGCCCATGCAGGCTGAACGCGTCGCGCTCCTCAACCGAGAAGGCGGTTCCCTTGTTGAGCAGGGGCTGGCCAATCAGGTCTCGCCCACGCCGCCCGACAACGAACTCGCCGCGGGGCGCCTCGAGCAGGCGCGGCGCGGGCACGGGCGCGCGCCTGGGTGCCGCGGGCAGCGGTCGCTGGCCGATAACGTCTTGCAGGCTGACAGGCGTACGGATCATGAGGCGGGCCTCCGTTCAACTCGACTATCGCGAACGTAGGCCCGATCGGGCAGGGCCATGCGGACGGGCCGCAACGGGCCATCGGTCATCGAGTCAGGCAGGGGCACCCACGGCGACCCGGACGACTGGTGTCTCGACCTCGGTCCGGTAGTCGGCCGGCGAGGTGCCGCTCTCGGGTCCACTCAGGTAGCGTTCGCGCATTGGTCCCGCCGGGGCATAGCCGTTTCGCTCGACCCACTCGGTCAGGGCGGCGTAGGCCGCCCCGATGCCCTCATAGGAACCGCGATGGAGGGTCCGGACGACCGTCGCCGGCGGCAGCAGATGGGCCTGGATCCGGCCGGTGGCCGTGACGAGCGTGCTGGTCGGCACGCAGATCTCGGCATCGACATCGGCGGGGCTGAACTCGTGGTACATCACGAACGGCGGACCTGCCGGGATCACCCGGATCAGCCCGAGCCGGGCAAACAACTCACC
>JBBRIM010000141.1:0-7065 GCA_038221095.1 Candidatus Limnocylindrales bacterium | reverse complement strand
GCCGCCGGCTGGACCGAGTACAGCCCGATCGCCCAGGCGAAGTACGCGGGCATCGGGACCGACCTGTGGATCGTGGCCCTGCTCCTGATCGGGACCAGCTCGATCCTGGGTTCGATCAACTTCATCGTCACGATCTTCAAGATGCGGGCGCCGGGGATGACCCTGCTCCGGATGCCGATCATGGTCTGGACGATGCTGGTCACCAGCATCCTGGTGCTGATGGCCACGCCGGTCCTGACCAGCGCCCTGATCATGCTGTTCATCGATCGCAACCTGGGCGGGCACTTCTTCGACCCGGCCAACGGCGGCAACGCGATCCTGTGGCAGAACACCTTCTGGTTCTACTCGCACCCGGCCGTCTACATCATGATCCTGCCGGCGATGGGGATCATCAGCGAGATCCTGCCGGTGTTCAGCCGGAAACCGCTCTTCGGCTACAAGGCGTTCGTGTTCGCGACGGCCGCGATCGGCGCACTCGGCTTCTCGGTGTGGGCCCATCACATGTTCACGACCGGGGCGGTATACCTGCCGTTCTTCAGCTTCATGACCTTCCTGATTGCGATCCCCACCGGGGTCAAGTTCTTCAACTGGATCGCCACGATGTTCCGCGGCCAGCTGACCTTCTCGACGCCGCTGCTGTACGCGCTCGGCTTCCTGACGATGTTCCTGATCGGCGGAATCAACGGCGCCTTCAGCGCCGCCGTGCCGGTAGACTTCGCCCTGCACGACACGTACTGGGTCGTTGCCCACATCCACTACGTCCTGTTCGGCGGCTCCGTCTTCGCAGTCTTCGCCGGTCTCTTCTACTGGTGGCCCAAGATGTTCGGGCGACGCCTGAATGAGACGCTGGGCAAGATCCAGTTCGTGTTCATGTTCATCGGCTTCAACCTGACCTTCTTCCCGATGCATATGCTGGGCCTGAGCGGGATGCCCCGCCGGATCGCGGACTACGACCCGAATGCCGGCTGGAACGACCTCAACCTGCTGGCCACGATCGGCGGCTTCACGATCGCCGCCAGCATCCTGCCGTTCCTCTGGAACGTCTTCATCACGATCCGCAGCGGTGAGCCCGCCGGCGATGATCCGTGGGAGGGCAACACCCTCGAGTGGGCAACCTCGTCGCCGCCGCCGCCCTACAACTTCGACCACCTGCCCGAGATCCGCTCGGAGCGACCGGTCTTCGACGTCCGCCACGGGACCACCCACGCGTGAGCACGAACCCGCTGGCTTTGCAGGTCAGCGACCACGACGACGCCGGCGGACACGGCGCCGAGGGCGAGGGGATCAGCAACGTCATCCTGGGGATGATCCTGTTCATCTGCTCCGAGGTGATGTTCTTCGCCGGCCTGTTCGCGGCCTACTTCAACGTCCGGGCCAACGCCCCGGTCTGGCCGCCCCAGGGCAACGAGCATTTCCATGTGGCCAACGAGATCGCCTTGCCGGTGATCATCACCACCCTGCTGATCATCAGTTCGTTCACCTGCCAGCTGGGCGTCTGGGCGATTCGCCGGGGTGACCGCCAGGGCCTGATCCGGAACATTGCCGTGACCGTGGTCCTGGGCGTGATCTTCCTGTTCGGGCAGGGTTACGACTACACCCAGCTGGGCTTCAATCTCGCCGACGGTACATTCGGGACCACCTTCTTCACCTTGACCGGCTTCCACGGCGCCCACGTCCTGGGCGGCGTGATCATGCTCAGCGTGGTGCTCTACCGGGCGATGGCCGGCCAGTTCTCGAATCGCCACCATGACATGGTCGAGGCGGTCTCCCTGTACTGGCACTTCGTCGATGTGGTCTGGATCGTCCTGTTCTCGCTGCTCTATCTCGTCCCGACCGGACACTGACGGAGGGAACCGGATGCACCCAATCCCACGCCCGCGCCTGGCACTCTTCAGCGGGGTGCTGTTCGTCGTGGTCGGGCTGGTCTACTACAGCGTCAGCCATGACATCGGGGGTGCCTCGATGGAGGCAATCCTGGGCATCGCGATGAGCCTGATGGCCTACGTCCTGATGGCCGGTTCCCCGCGCGGTTGAGCGCGTTGCCCACGGATCGACCCTGATGGACAAGATCTGGACCTCGCTCCTGGATTTCATCGGCCAGTTCGTGTCGCCCGACTGGGGCAAGTTGATCGGACTCATCCCGCTCGGCCTGTTGGGCCTGGTGGGCCTGTACGTGCTGTGGCTGATGCGTCGTCTGGCCACGCTCGGCCCGGCCGAGCGGGGCGGCCGCCCGGCGGACCCGGCCCCGCCCGCGGGCATCCACATGCCCGGTCCATCGTTCGCCCCCGTCTTCGGGGCGGTTGGCATGGGCCTGCTCGTGTTCGGCCTCGTCTTCCGTGGAGCGGTCACGGCACTCGGGCTGGTGGCCCTCATCCTGGCCCTGGTCTACTGGTTGCGCGAGGGGATGCACGACTACGATCGTGTCGATGCCACGGCCGTGGCCCTGCCGGACGCGCTTCACGACGGTCCGCCCCCCGGGGTCCATATGCCCGGGCCGTCCTTCAGGCCGATCCTGGCCGGCCTGGCCCTGATGGTCCTGATGTTCGGCCTCGTTTTCGGGGCGCCGCTCCTGGCGGCCGGCGTCGTGATGCTGATCACCGTCCTGCTCGGCTGGCTGCGCGACGCCCGGACCGAGTACGCGTTGGTGGAGGAGGCCGACCGGACCGGCCATCCCCGCAATGCGCCGTTGCCGCACTACCCGAGCGGCACGCTGACGTTCTTCGGCGTGCTGGTGATCGCGGCACTCCTGGTGAACTACGGGATCATCCCGCCGGCCGCCGCGAACGGGGGAACGGCTTCGGCCAGTGGGGCCCCGGCCGCCAGCGGCGCCGCGTCACCGGCTGCCAGCGTTCCGGCCGCCGACGTGACGATCGTCGCCAGTGGCATCCAGTTCACCACCACCGCGGTCAGCGCCCCGGCCGGCAAGCCGTTCACGATCGCCTTCAACAACCAGGATTCGGGCACGCCCCATAACGTCTCGATCCACTCCGGCTCGCCGACCGGCGCGCAGGTCTTCCTGGGCAAGATCGTGACCGGCCCGATCACTGAGATCTACAACGTGCCGGCCCTTGCCGCCGGCACCTATGGGTTCCTCTGTTCGGTCCATCCAAACATGACCGGGACCCTGACGGTCAAGTAGCGGGCCAGGTTCACGCACCGCTCGGTCGTTCTTGTCCTGGTCGTCGCCCTGGGCGTGCTCGGCGCCGGCTGTGGCCCGGCCAGTCCAGCGGGTTCGGCCGGGCCGGCGTATGCCGAACCCGGTCATGCCGCGCCGCCGATTGTCGGGACCACGGTTGACGGAGTCCCATTCGACCTCGCGGCCTACCGGGACAAGCCGGTCATCGTGAACTTCTGGGCGTCGTGGTGCGTCCCCTGCCAGGCTGAATTCCCGCTGTTCGAAGCTGCCCTGGCCGCCCATGCATCGGCCGGCCTGACGATCGTCGGGGTGATCTACCAGGACAGTCCGTCGGCCGCCCAGGCGTTTGCAGCCAGCCACGCGGCAACCTGGGTCAACGTGGCGGATCCCAAAGGTTCGATCGCCACGGCCTACGCGGTCGTGGCCCCACCGCAGACCTACTTCATCGACCGGGCAGGCGTGCTCCAATCGCGCCAGATCGGCCAGGTCACCAGCACGGACCTCGATCGTCAGCTCGGCGCGATCCTGCCCTGATGGCTGACCCGGCCGGCGGCCCGTTGGCCGTCTCCGTTGACGGCCTGCGCAAGCACTACGGCGGGCGGGCGGTGGTCGACGGGCTGTCGTTCAACGTTCCGGCTGGGGCCGTCTTCGCGATCCTCGGACCGAATGGCGCCGGCAAGACCACGACGGTCGAGATCCTCGAGGGCTACCGCCAGGCGGACGCGGGCCAGGTCCGGGTCCTCGGCCTAGATCCGGCGCACCACGGGGCCCGGTTGCGCGGTCGGGTGGGCTTGATGCTGCAGGGCGGCGGAATCTATCCCCAGGCCCGCCCGCGCGAGATCCTGCGCCTGTACGCCCGCTTCTACCGCGACCCACGCAGCCCCGACGACCTGCTCGAGCAGGTGGGCCTGGGCGACGTGGCGGCAACTCGCTACAAGGTCCTGTCGGGCGGTCAGAAGCAGCGACTTGGGCTGGCCCTCGCCCTGCTCGGCAAGCCCGAGCTGGCGATCCTCGACGAGCCCACGGCCGGCATGGATCCGGCCGCCAAGGCTGCCACGAGAGAGCTGATCGGCGGGTTGCGCCGGGACGGCACGACCGTGCTACTAACCACCCACGAGCTGGCCGATGTCGAACGAATGGCCGATCGGATCGTGATCGTGGACCATGGTCGGATCGTTGCCGAGGGCAGCGCGACCGAGCTTGCAGCGGGCTCGCGGGCGCGGCTTCGATTCCGGTTGGAGCACCCGCTCGACGATCCGGATCGATCCGCCCTGCTGGTCGCCCTGGGCGCCGGGGCGCTGGCGGACGACGGCGGTCCCGGCCGCTACCGGATCGATGGTCTCGAGTCCAGCCCGGCTGCCCTCGCTGCGCTGGCCGCCTGGTGCGCCGGGCGGGGCCTGCTGATTGCCGAGCTGCGTACGACCGGAGCGACGCTCGAGGAACGCTACCTGGAGCTGACCGGCAGCCGTGCCAGCGATGACTGAACCCGCCGCCCCGGCCCGGCGAGACAACGCTGCCCCGGTCATCAGCTCAACGCTGGCCCAACTCGGGATGGAGCTCCGGCTGACGGCCCGCCGGAGCGAGAACCTGGTCGTCATCGTGGTCCTGCCGCTGCTCCTGCTGGTGTTCTTCTCATTGATCCCGGCCCTCACCCCGAACACGGCCCACCCGATCGACTTCCTGCTGCCGGGAATCCTGGCCCTCGCCGTGATCTCCACGAGCTTCGTCAACCTGGCCATCGCCACGGCCTTCGAGCGCTCGTATGGTGTCCTGAAGCGCCTCGGTGGGTCGCCCCTGCCGCGCTCCGGCCTGATCGCGGCGAAGGTCGGCGCAGTCCTCGTCGTGGAGGTCCTCCAGGTGGCCCTCCTGGTCGCGGTCGCCGTCGTCCTGTTCGGCTGGCGGCCGGGCCCGGCCTGGAGCCCGGGGTTGTTGCTCAGCGCATTCCTGCTGGGCACGCTTGCCTTCGCCGGGCTCGGTCTGCTGATGGCGGGGACGCTCCGGGCAGAAGGCACATTGGCGGCCGCCAACGGCCTGTTCCTCGTCCTGCTCCTGCTCGGCGGCGTGGTCCTGCCGGTCGACCACCTGCCCGGATTCTTGGCCGACCTCGCCCGGCTCCTACCGGCGAGCGCCCTGTCCGACGCCTACCGGATCGGCCTCGGCTCGGCCGGCGGCGATCCTCTTCCGGCACTCGCCGGTCTGGCGATCTGGGGTCTCGCGAGCTCGGCGCTGGCCGCCCGAGTCTTCCGCTGGGAGTAGCTCGTCGGGTGGCCGCGGGCCGGCCCGGCTCTGGCCCGGACAAGAGGGAACCCCGGGTGGTCGGGACCCGGGGTTCAGGAGTATGCGCGATTGGTTGCGGGGGGCGGATTCGAACCGCCGACCTTCGGGTTATGAGCCCGACGAGCTGCCGCTGCTCCACCCCGCGAACGCAACTATAGCACAATGGGCTCCGAGCCTTCCATGGGTCGCCCGCGAGCTCGCCCTCAGGCGCTGGTTCGGGCGAGGCGGGCAGCGGCGCGGCGCCGGGCAAGGTCGAGAATCGCATGCCTGCCAAGGGCCAGGCCGAGGACCAGGCTCAGGGCACCGGTGAAGCTCGAGAACCAGAATGGCAGGCGCAGGTCGAAGCCGGCCAGCCACCCGGCGATCACGGATGACAGGATGAATCCGACCGTCCCGGCCGCGCCAAACAGGCCCTGGCTGGTGGCCGAGCGACCGCTTGGACTGCCGGCCGAGACGATCGCGTACAGCGCCGGGTAGGCGATGGCGATCCCGGTCGATTCGAACAGGATGATCGGGATGGCCAGCCGGAGGTCGGGCATGACCGTGTACAGGATCGCCGCGATCGAGGGCGCGAGCGTGCCGATGACGATGAAGAGCAGGCTGCCCCGCCGATCGACGAAGCGGCCCGCCCAGGGCGACAGCACGATCATCGGCACGGCGAACATCGCGAAGGTTGCCCCGATCAGGTCCAGGCCGGCTCCGCGCGACGTCAGGAAGAGGCTCCAGGCGACCTCGTAGGTGCCGGTCGCGAAGTTGGCCCCGAGGTTGAACACGATCGCCCCAAGCAGCAGCCGGTTGGCCAGGCGGATCGGCCGGCCGGCATCGTCGAGGGCCACTTCTTCGGCAGTTGCCCGACCGGCCGCAGTCGCAGCCATCTCACCGACACCCTCCGACGGGACCGTGGTCCGGGCGTGACTTCGAGACCCTTCCCGGACCAGGCCGAGGACGGCCAGGCAGGCAAGAGCCGTGGCCGCGCCACAGAGGATGAAGACGAACCCGTCCGAGTTGGTCAGGTAGGCACCCAGTCCACCGATCGCCGGGCCGAAGAGCAGGCCGCCCATCTGGGCCGCGCTGTACAGGCCAAACGCCTCACCCTGCCGGTCGGCCGGGGTGGCATCGACGAGGAAGCCGCGAGCGGCCGGGTCGTAGACCGCTGTTGCCGCGCCGGTGAGCGCCCGGATCACGAGGAACGGGACGACGCCATAGCTGGTCAGGCTGAGCGGGATCAGCACGGCCGTCACGGCCAGGGCGATCACCATCAGCGGCTTGCGCGCCGTCCGGTCGGCGATCCAGCCGAAGATCGGTTCGAAGATCAACCGGGCGGCCGGCCAGGCGGCTACGACCAGGCCCAGGTTGCCCAGGCTGACGCCGTGCCGGGTCGTGTACAGGGCCAGGACCGGCAGGAGTGCCCCGAAGCCGACCCACAGGATGAACTCGGCCAGCAGGAGGGGCAGGATCGGGCCCCAGCGGACGAACCAGGTGCCGGTCTTGGGCTGGGCAGATGACGTCATGGACTGGGCTCGAGCGGTTGGGATGCCATCGTACGTCGGCGCGGTCCTGCCCCCGCCCTCGTTCCGGCCGGCGGACCCCGGTGCGCCGTCTGGCACGAGCCCGCCCACGCAGTGTGGCCCCCCGGCGCGCGGAACCCGTGT
>JBBRIM010000140.1:0-7082 GCA_038221095.1 Candidatus Limnocylindrales bacterium | reverse complement strand
GGAACTCGGGCCAGGACTGCACCGCGGCCTGCCGGGTGATCGTTGGCCCGAAAGTCTACGACAAGTTCGTGGCCAAGCTGGCCGACGAGGTCAAGACGATCAAGTGGGGCGACCCGGCCGAGGGCGACCACATCGAAATGGGTTCGCTGATCGCCGGCGCCCAGGCCGACAAGGTCGAGGCGATGGTCGACCGGGCCCGTTCCGGCGCCGAGGTCGTGGCCGGTGGTCATCGTCCGGCGCGGGTCGGCGCCTACTACGAGCCGACGGTGATCGCCGGCCCGGACCAGCGCAGCGAGATCGTCCAGGACGAGGTCTTTGGCCCGGTCGTCACGGTCCAGCGCTTCAGCGACGAGGACCAGGCCATCGCCTGGGCCAATGACGTCCGCTTCGGCCTGGCCGCCTCGGTCTGGTCGGGCGACGTGGGCAAGGCCCTCCGGGTGGCCAAGGCGATCCAGTTCGGCACGGTCTGGATCAACGACCACTTCATGCTCGTCTCGGAGATGCCCCACGGTGGCTTCAAGGAATCTGGCTACGGCAAGGACCAGAGCATGTACGCGATCGAGGACTACACGGTCGTCAAGCACGTGATGATCAAGCTGTAGGAGTCCGCGCCGGGGAGTTGCGGCCGGCGCCGGGGGGACCTGGCGCTGGCGCCGAGGCGGACCTGGCCGCGCGCGCCCGCTCGCCGGCCCGCGCCCGGAAGTTAGCAGATACCAGCCAGGGTGGTGTTAGTCGGGAATCGGGCACCTGATTCGGCTGGGCACTGGCGAGGGCGACTCTCCGCAGGCACGAAGGAGCGCGGTTCGCGCCGCGAGATGTCAAGATTCGCGCCGATTCCGCCGCGGAACCGACCTAACACCACGGGGGCTGGTATTTGACAAGAACCGGGGTGCCCCGCGCCGACCACGGCTCGGCTGACCACGGCTTGGCTGACCACGGCTCGGCTGACTCGGCCGCCGCGGAGACGGTCCTCCGCTCCCTCGACGTTGGCGCGTTTCGGCGGGCTGTGCTCGAGTGGTTCGTTGCCCGGGGCCGCAAATTCCCGTTCCGGGGCACCAAGGATCCGTACCTCGTCCTCGTCTCGGAGACGCTCCTTCAGCAGACCCAGATCTCGCGTGGCGGACCGGCCTGGGTCAGGTTCACCGAGCAGTTCCCGACCGTCGAGTCGCTGGCGGCCGCCACTCCGGCCGATGTGCTGCGGGCGTGGCAGGGCCTGGGCTACAACCGGCGGGCAATCAACCTCCAGCGGACTGCCCGGATCGTCGTCGAAGATCTTGGCGGCCGATTCCCGCGCGAAGTGACCGAGCTCGAACGACTTCCCGGGATCGGGCCGTACACCGCCCGAGCGGTGGCCTCGATTGCCTTCAAGACGCCCACGGGGGCGGTCGACACGAACGTCCGACGGGTCCTGGGACGAGTCCTGGCGGGCGATCCACAGGCCCTGGCGCCGCGCCAACTCCAGGCCGCCGCGGACCGGGTGGTCGATCCCGTCCGCCCCGACGACTGGACCCACGCCCTGATGGATCTCGGCTCGACCCTGTGCCGGCCCGTCCGGCCGCTGTGTCCCGAGTGTCCGGCGCAGGCCGTCTGCCTTTACGCAGCAGGGGAGCGGCCGGCCGCGCCCGCAGCCAGGGCACGAAAGCCGCCGGCCGTCGACTTCCGGCTGACGACCCGCTGGCTCCGGGGCCGGATCCTCGATCAGCTTCGGGAAGCGCCCGGCGATGCGTGGACGAGCTTCGCCGAACCGATCGGAGACCACGACCCGGCAGCGGTCCGCACATCACTCCGAGCGATGGAACGCGACGGCCTGCTCGAACTCGAGGCCGAAACCGAGGCCGAACTCCAGGCCGGCTCGGCCAAGGATCCCGGCGCGATTCCCCGGGCTCGCCTTCCGGTCGCCTGAGCGACTACGCTTGGCGGGTGTCCGCAACCCTGCCCGTGGCCCGCATCACGATCGATCCGCGCACCGGGATCACCCTGCCGACCGAGGATCGTGACTTGCTGACCATCGGCCTGCGCGACCTGGTCAAGCGCTGGGCGGCGGCCAAGGACCTGCCGCCGATGGCTGCCGAGGCGATGACCGGGGCCGACAAGCGGGCGCAGGCTCTCGGCGTCCCAGGGGCACGCCTGATGGAGCAAGCCGGCATGGCGGTTGCCGCCGCCGTCCGAGCCGTCGCCGCCGACCAGGGTCGCCTCGGGCACGGTCCGATCCTGGTGATGTGCGGTCCGGGCAACAACGGCGGTGACGGCTTCGTGGCGGCGCGCCACCTCGCCCACCTCGGGCTGGCCGTCCTCGTCGTGTTCGTCGCACCCGAGCCGAAGCCAGGCACCCGGGATGCCTCGGTCAACTGGGATCGCCTGGCCAATGAGCCCACCGCGACCCGGATCCACGCGCCCTACCCGCGCGACCTGGCCATCCTCGGCCAGGGTGTCGAGAAGGCCAGCGTCATCGTCGACGCGCTGCTCGGGACGGGCGTCCGGGGCACCCTCCGCGAGCCGATTCGGACGGCGGTCGAGATGATCCGCCGGGCGGCCGAGGCGGGCGTCCCGGTCGTGGCCGTCGATACGCCAACGGCCGTCGACCTGACCAGTGGCGAGGCCTCGGAGCCGGCCGTGCGGGCGGACCTCACGGTCACGTTCCACCGTCCCAAAGCGGGCCTGCTCACGCGTCGAGGCGCTGCCCTCGCCGGCAAGGTCCTCGTCGCCCCGATCGGGATCCCCCTCGACGCCGACCGTGCATGACTCGGCCGACTGTGCCTGACTCGGCGGATCCGGGTGCGGGCGGGGGCGCCGACCGGAGCCCGCGTACGTTCGGCTGGCGCGAGGTCCTGCTCCTCGGCGGAGCGATCGTCCTGGTCGTGCTCGGACTGTCGATCGTGACGAGCGTCCTGCCCAGTGGAGCCCAATGGGTGGTCCTGCGCTCGCCCCTCTTGATCGTCGTCATCGTGGTGGGAACGGTCCTCGTCCTGGCCGGCTTGTTGCGCGGCCCGCGCACTCGCTAGTTTTGCCCCTGTACAGGCGCGAATCGACGGCTTAGACTCCCGCCCATCAAACGCCACGGCCGGTGCCGTGACCAGAGCCCGTAGCACGCTGACCGAACTCCTCTCTGGCTGACGCGAGGGATCACGGCTCGCGCAGCTACACAGAGGAGTGTTCGTGTACGCCGATAAGAACCTGACCTGCGCCGACTGTGGGCAGGAGTTCGTGTTCACTGCCAGCGAGCAGGATTTTTACGCCCAACGCAACTTCACCGAGCCCCGCCGCTGCGGTAGCTGCCGAGCGAGCCGGAAGGCCGCCCGGAACGCGTCCGATGGTGGTGGTTACAGTGGCTCGTCCAACGGCGGCGGTTCGTCGTCGTACGGCGGCTACGGTGCCGGCGGCTCCTACAGCGCCGGCGGTGATGGCGGCAGCCGCGATCGCGGCCCGCGCGAAATGTTCACGGCGACCTGCAGCAACTGCGGCAAGGACGCCCAGGTCCCGTTCCGCCCGACCAGCGGCAAGCCCGTCTACTGCAGCGACTGCTTCCGGACGATGCGGGGCGCCTGACCCGCCCTTCACCCGGTCGACCGCCGCCTGACGGTCATCGGACTCCACGATCCGGCGCTGTGTCAGCCAGCCGCCGAGCGGAGTTCGAGGTCACCCAGGCGGCGGTTCTGATTCGCCCAGGCCCGATTCGCCGGCGCGGCCCGGTTGCGTCGGCCGGGGCGGCCCCGGTTGCGTCGGCCGGGACGGGGCGCGTACCATCGCCTCGTCCCCGCAGCGTGCTCGTGAGGTAGCCCCACCCGATGGCCGTCGGCTCCAGTAACGACTTCGATCTCGTCGTCCTCGGGGCCGGCACCGGTGGCTACACAGCCGCGTTTCGAGCCGCCCAGCTCGGGCTCCGGGTCGCCCTCGTCGACGAGGACAAGATCGGCGGGACCTGTCTCCACCGCGGTTGCATCCCGACCAAGGCGCTCCTCGAATCGGCCGACATGATGAACCGGGCGCGGCATCTGAGCGACTATGGGGTGGTCCTGCCCGGCGAACCCGGAGTCGACTACGCCACGATCGCCGGCCGGCGGGATGCGGTCGTGAAGCGGATGTGGACGGGACTCAAGAGCCTGGTCACCAAGAACAAGGTGACCTGGGTGGCCGGCCGTGGCCGGTTCGATGGTCCGACCCGGGTCCGGGTGAGCCAGCCGGGCGAGGACGGCACGCCAGGGGCGGGCGGCGAGCGCATCCTCGAGGCGACCAACGTCATCATCGCCACGGGCAGCCGGGTCAAGAGCCTGGCCGGTCTGGTGCCTGATGGCGTCACGATCGTGACCAGCGATGACATTCTCAGGCTGACCAGCCGGCCGGCCAGCATCGTGATCGTGGGCGCGGGGGCGGTCGGTGTCGAGTTCGCCAGCTTCTACCACGACATCGGGACAACCGTCACGCTGCTCGAATACCTGCCGGGCATCGTCCCGCTCGAGGACGGCGACGTGAGCCAGCTGCTCGAGCGCAGCTTCACCAAGCGTGGAATCCGGGTGATCACCAGTGCCCGCTTCGATGTCGCCAAGGTCAAGACCGGCAAGAAGGGCGTGACCGTCAGCGTCGGCCCGGAGGGCGGACCGACCGAGGAGATCGTCGCCGAGCTGATGCTGGTTGCCACGGGCCGGGCGGCCAACGTCGAGAACATTGGCCTGGAGACGACCAAGGTCGAGGTCGAGCGCGGGATCATCAAGGTCAACGGCCGGATGCGCACCCGTGAGCCGCACGTCTACGCGATCGGCGACGTGGTCGGCGGGCTATGGCTGGCCCACACGGCCGCCCACGAGGGGATCACCGCCGCCCACACGATTGCCGGTGAGAAGGATGTCCCCGAGATCGACTACACCGAGCAGCCCCGGGCCACGTACTGCCGGCCCGAGATCGCCTCGGTTGGCCTGACCGAAGCTCAATGCAAGGAGCGCGGCCTGCCCTACAAGATCGGCAAGGTTCCGTTCCAGGCGATCGCCAAGGCGATCATCGGCGGCGAGTACGAGGGCTTCGCCAAGGTGATCGGCAATCCGGAGACCGGCGCCACCCTGGGCGTCCACCTCGTCGGCCCGCATGCCACCGACCTGATCGCCGAGGCATCGCTCGGTTTCGAGCTCGAAGCAACCCCCTGGGAGATCGGGGCCGCGACCCATCCCCATCCCACCCTGTCCGAAGTGCTCGGCGAAGCGGCCCTGGCGGTCGACGGCCGCTCGATCAACTTCTGACCACGGAGGCGGCATGACCGCGACCGGGCACCAAGCTGGGACCTCGAGCCACCCGGGCGCCGACGTCGGACTCGACGACGCCCAGCTCATCGCGATGTACCGGATGGTTGCCCTCGCCCGAGCCCTCGACGAGCGGATGTGGATCCTGAACCGGGCCGGCCGGATCCCCTTCGTGATCAGCGGCCAGGGCCACGAGGGCGCCCAGGTCGGCGTCACCTGGGCCTTCCAGAAAGGCGTCGACTGGATCGCGCCGTTCTATCGCTCGATCGCGATGTGCATGACCTTTGGGATGAGTGCCCGCGACATCATGCTGGCCCAGTACGCGCGGGCCAGCGACCCGTCGTCAGGCGGCCGCCAGATGCCCGGTCACTACGGCGATCGCCGGCACAACCTGCTGTCGGTCTCGTCGCCGGTTGCCACCCAGATCCTGCATGCCGTGGGAATCGCGCTGGCCGCCAAGATCCGGCACACCGGCCAGGTGGCCCTGACGGCGATGGGCGAAGGCTCCTCGAACCAGGGCGACGTCCACGAGGCGCTCAACTTCGCCGCGATCCACAAGCTGCCGTTCGTCTTCCTGGTCGAGAACAACGGCTACGCGATCAGCGTGCCGGCGGCCATGGAGGTGTCGGTCCCCGACGTGGCGATGCGCGCCGCCGGCTACGGGATCCCCGGCGTGGTCGTCGACGGTTCGGACGTCCTGGCCTGCTACCGGGTGGCGAAGGAGGCGGTCGAGCGCGCCCGGGCCGGCGACGGGCCGACCCTGATCGAGGCGAAAGTGACTCGCCTGACGGGCCATTCGTCGGACGATCAGCAGACGAAATACCGGACCGAGGAGGATCTGGCAGTCGGCAAGGGCCGGGACGCCCTGCCCCATTTCCGGGAGCAGCTGGTTGGGGCCGGCGTCCTGACCGCCGAGATCGAGGCGGCCTTGTCCGCGGAGATCAGCGCGATCGTCACCGACGCAACCGACTTTGCCGAGAGCGAGCCAGATCCCCAGCCGTCGACGGCGATGCGCTGGGTCTATGCCGAGGATTGGCCGTCCGAGACGCCTCCACCGTGGGGCCAGGGCGAGGCCGAGCCGGGCCTCGACGAGGCCGCTGCGCTGGGCCCGGCCGGCGATGGGGCCGGCGTGACCTCGGGCGGCGACGGGGCCGGCGGCTGATGCCGACGTTGACGTTTGTCGAGGCGATCCGCTCCACCCTGGTCGGTGAGATGCGCCGCGATGAGTCGATCATCGTCCTGGGCGAGGACGTGGGCAAGAAAGGCGGCGTCTTCCTGGCCACCGACGGCCTGTGGGCCGAGTTCGGCGACGACCGGGTGATCGACACGCCGCTGACCGAGTCGATGATCGTGGGCGCCTCGATCGGGGCCGCCGTCAATGGCCTCCGACCAGTGGCCGAGATCCAGTTCGCCGATTTCATCTACCCGGCCTTCAACCAGATCGTGTCCGAGGCGGCGCGAATGCGTTACCGCTCGAACAACACGGTTGGCGTACCGATGACGATCCGGGCACCGTACGGCGGCGGGGTCCACGGCGCGCTGTACCACTCCCAGTCGGTCGAGGCGTTCTTCACCCACGTGCCCGGCCTGAAGGTGGTCATCCCATCCACCCCGTACGACGCCCGGGGCCTGTTACGCAGTGCGATCCGGGACGACGACCCGGTCCTCTTCTTCGAACACAAGAAGATGTACCGGAGTGTCCGCGGAGAGGTCCCCGACACCGATTACGTGGTTCCCCTCGGCCGGGCCGCGATCACCCGGCCGGGCTCGCAGGTGACGGTGATTGCGTACGGCCTGATGGCCCACTACGCGCTCGAGGCGGCCGACCGGGTGGCGGAGGAGGGGATCAGCACC
>JBBRIM010000139.1:0-7119 GCA_038221095.1 Candidatus Limnocylindrales bacterium | reverse complement strand
GAGAGCCCTGACAACGGGGCGAATGACCTTGTCGTCGTTCCCCTCATGCTTCCAGTCGAGCTTGTCGATGAGGGACCAAAAGGCGGCTTCGTCCAACACGCGGCTCCGATGAAGGTGTGCGCTCGTTCGGGTCGAGCGTTCGCAATGATGACGGACGGAGGCGGCAGCGGTCTCGCTGAGAACCGAGTTGCCTTGCCCACACGGATCGGCGTGGTTTGCGTCCAACTAAGATGGGGTCGTGGACGACGAGCGCAGTTTGTACCGCACACTCATCGATGCCCTAGTCAGAGCGTGTGATGGTCAGGGGCAGGTCGCTGCGGAGCGTGTCGTAGCCGGCATCTGGAACCGCTTCGCGGAGAACCCTACCCTCGACATTCCGGACCAACGCGCGATGAATGACCTGCTTCAGAGGCTAGCCTTGGAAGACCGGACGGTTCTCGCCACCATGATGGCGAACGTGTTCGTGAGTGGGGTCCACGAGACTCTCGTGGTCCTCTACGAACATCAGGTTCGCCCGTTCGACCGCGCTTACGAGGGGACGCCGTTCCTTGATTTCATCGGCCGACTCGACGGTTGGGAGTGGCCCGAGGAATAGCGGCCAACCGGATGCGAGACGTCTCCAACAGCAGTCTCGCTGAGAACCGGAACGGCTACTGCCCGGACCATTCGACCGGCGTCTCCTGCCCGATCGGGCTTGGCGTGATCTCGGGCTAACTCCGCCTCAATCCCACACTGGTGCCCCGGCGGAGCGAATTGGGAATCTCGGCGATCTGGTCCACATAGGCCACCAGGTCTGCGACCGCCTCGTCGGATCCGTCGCTCGACACCTCAACGTGGTACTCGATCGGCGTTAACGTGGCCGGTCCCGGACCCTCCCCAACCGAGCGCCGTGGGGCCGCCGTCCACACACCGGACGTCAACTCGATATGCGTCAGACACCGAGGTCTCCTCTAGTTGGACAGGTCCCTGTCCTCCATCTCCCAGGCGTGGTCGAGCATGTGATAGGCAGCGTGCCGGATCACGTACTGGACAGTCCAGCTGCGCGCCATCACGCCGCGCGAGTTGTGCTCGCGGATCGCCGTGACGAACGCGTCCCGGTGGGCAAGGAGGTCGTCATGGTGCAGCTTGACGTCCTGCCACACCTCCGGCGCTGTCTTCAGCCCGACCTTCTTCGCGAACTCCTCGATCTCCGCGCCATTCGCATGGCGCACGATGCGGTCGCGCTCGCGACCTCCCCCTCGGGGGCCCTTCCGGAGCTCGGCCGAGACGCGTGAGGCAACGCCATCGAAGTAGGCCCAGCTGGCCCGGAGCAGGGCGATCTTGCGTTCGCATTCGGCCTCGCCCATCTGCTCGTATTCGGGCGCCGCCGACCTGGCCGAAACACCGTAGAAGTCGGTCATGCCCGTGCCCTCGAGCCGTTCGACGACCTCCAGATCGCCCGTCGCGCCGAATGCTTCGGCGAGGCCGGCGAGCTCGGTCACCTTCGCGTAGCGCGGACGGTACGCGGTGAGCATTCCGAGCGCTCCCTCCTCGGTCTTGGAGCTCCGGTTCCAGCCGGGCCAGTCGAACGCCGTGGCGACGGTCCGCTTCTTCTTCCCGAGCTCGACCATCACTCGGATCGGGTCAGACATGGTGCGATGGTAGAGCAATCAGGCCCCGATTCGGGCGCGGATCAATCATTGGGCGAGCAGTACAGTCTCCAGATGACGACAACCCCGACCAGGCAAGAGCTGGAGGCGGCCCACTGCTGGGAGGCGGACGATCACATACCGGGTCGGCCGGCCATGACCGAGTTCCGCCGGCGGACGCGATTCCACCAGGCGCGCTGGCGAGAGGCTAACGGCCTCCCGATCGGTTCACAGCCGTATGCAGCGCGACCCGGGGCCCCGGCGCGCCCCGTCGGCAGCCGTCTCCCGCTCGACTACGCCACGCAGTCCGGCGCAAACCTCCTGGGTCCCTCCGCACGCGAGGCCGCGAGGTCTCGAACGTCGGTGATCGAACCTCACCAGAGCTTCGATCACCAGCGGCTGTGGGCCGACCTCCTATCGTCGGAGGCGCTGGCGTTCAACCTATTCGGTGACCTGGCGGTCGACCATGCGCTCGCCGACCGGGCCGTCCACAAGTGGTGGCTGGATGCCCCGGGCCGCGTGTCCGATGTCCGGTTCGCGCACTCGCCGGGCCGCCTCGATCCGGCCTGGCTCAACAGCCTGCGCGCCTTTGACGCAGCGCTCGTCCTCGACCGCGACGATGGCACGCACGCGATCGTCGCTGTCGGCACGAGGTACCACGAGCGGGCCAAGAGCGAGATCCCCAAGCCGAGCAACCGCGCACGCAACCTCGAGGTCGCCGAGCGATCGGGCGTCTTCGGGCCGGGCGTGGCCGAGATGCTCACGCGGCGCTCGGAGCTGGCCGTCATGTGGCTCGAGCATCTGTTGCTCCTGTCGATGCTCCAGCATTCGAGCGGGGCCTGGACCTGGGGCCGCTATGTCGTGGTCCATCCGGCCGCCAACTCGGACGTCGCCGACGCCTGCGCGCGATACCGAGACCTGCTCGTGGACCAGTCGACGTTCGACTCAATGACCCTGGAAGAGCTCCTCGACGCCAAAGTCCTCCCGGCGCAGACCACCACCGCCATGCTCGACCGGTACCTGCCCGGCAACGATGGCCGCGATCTCGCGATGTCATCCCACTCGGCGTCTGGCGCATACTCCGAGCCTGCGTAACCGATTGGCGCCCCCTGGAGGAGCTCACATGCCGAAGGTTGTGGTCACGGCCGCCGTAAAGGACGTCGAGGCCTGGCTGAAGTTCAAGGTGGAGATGACCGCCTACATGTCGGCCGTCGCGTCGGACGGGACCAGCTACGTGGCGATGGACGGCAGCAACCAGGTCGCCAGCACATGGGACATCCCTGACATGGCGGCCTTTCAGGCGGCGCAGGCCTCGCTCTCGTCCGAAATGGCCGCAGCCGCTGAGCGGAGCGGGATGATCCCACCCGTGATGATGTACATCGAGAAGTAGCCCGGACAAGGGCCCACTCGCTGATCGCCGCGATCAGGCGCCGGCGGCGCTCTCGGCCAGTTCGGGCCGCCGGCGTCGCCCGGTCGTGATGGCCAGGCCGCCGATCAGGGCGGCGGGGAGCAGCAGCAAGAGGAACGTGTCCTCCGGCGTGGAGTACGCAAACGTGAGCGGGTCGGATCCGGCCGGCGCACAGGTGTCGCAGGGCACGGCCCCTCCCCAGGGGATCATCGCCACGAACCACCAGAACGAGGCGATGAACAGCGGCAAGACGCTGATCACCCGTCGGTACCAGCCTGCCCCGATCCATATCGTCAACGCTCCGAACACGATGACGACCGTTGCTCCGAGGACCGCCAGGTCGACACCGATCGCCGTCCAGGGGAGCCGCCCGATCTGGTAGCCGTCGATGAGCGAGATACCGGGGTGGGCCAGGACCTCGCTCGACGCATAGGCAAGGAGGACCAGGAGCCCGGCCGCGACCGCCCCAAGGCCGGCGGCCGTTGCCCACCCGGTCCAGCGCAGGATGCGTTCCATGGCGGCACTATCCGCCGCCGATCCGCCGACGTCAATGCCGCTCGGCGACCCATTGCGCCGCGGTCCTCCCAGACGTAGGCTCATACCTAGAACATCTAGGTAGATGGGGTCGTCAACATGGCGCCGCGGCTCGATCGGGGAGACTTCGGGCTTCTGCTGCTTGGCCTGCTCGCAGAACGGGAGATGTACGGCTATGAGCTCGCCGCCGAGCTCCGGCAGCGCTCGGATGCGATCATCGACCTGCCCGAGGGGACCGTCTACCCGGCGCTCCGCCGGCTGGAGCGTGACGGCCTCGTGGCAGGTCGCTGGGCTGAGGTGTCCGGTGGGCCTCGTCGCCGCTACTACTCGCTCACGATCACGGGCCAGAAAGCGCTGGTGAAGGGGCGGGATGCCTGGCGGCGTTTTGCCTCGGCGGCCGACGGCCTCCTCGGATCGTGACTCCGGAAACCGAGGCGCTGCTGCGGGCCAGGGTCGATGCCACGCTGGCCGGCGCAGGCCTCGATGGGGCCACTCGAGCCGACCTGGCGGAAGAACTCATGGGTCATCTCGTTGAACGCTGGCAGGCACACGCCACTGGCGGGCTGGACGAAGCCGGGGCGGCCCAACGGGCGATCGCCGAGTTCGGAGCCTCCGGCGAAATCGGTCGCGAACTCGGGCGGACGTATCACTCGAGGTTGTGGGTGAGCACGATCGGCGTCCTCCTGCCGGCGATCTCGCCAGCATCAAGGCGACCCCAAGCCGTGGCCTGGCTGCGCCTCGCGATGGCCATCACGTGGATCCTGATGGCGCAAGCCCTCGTGCTCGTCCTGGTCGAGGCCACGCCGGGCCGGGCACTCCTCGGGGGCGCCGCCCTCGTCGCCGGCCTGATCGTCCTTGCGATCGCCTTCCAAGCCGTGGCTCGCGGCCAGCGCTGGGCCCTCTGGTACGCCATCGCGATCGTCGTCCTGATGGTCGTGGCCGGGCTATGGAACACGATCACATCCGGGCCAACGACGATCGCGATTCCGCTTGGGTCACTCTTCGGCCTGTTCGTGCTGGCGTTCGCTCGCCGGAGCTGGCTCGAACTCAGGCCATTCGTTTCCGGCTCGGCGCCGGTCAGGGGTGGCCTGGCCGTCGTGCTGGCCGCGTCGATCGGGGCACCGTCACTCCTTCCGCCGCTCCTGGCCGCGCTGCCCGATCCAACCCAGGCCAGCGCGGCAGACCTGACCCTGCGGTTGTCGATGACCTGCGATCACGGCCCTGTTCCAATGGGTGCCGGCACGCCACCGGTCGACGGCCAGCGCGCGATCGTCGTGGCCGACATGACCTGGCGGCGCACCGACATGCTGGCTCGCGGGCTGCTCCGTTCGTTCGTTCCGGCCGACGACGCCGACTCGGCCGGCATCCGAACCGACGATGCCGGCCCGGGGGCCATCACGGCAGCCGACGGCTCGTTTTGGATGCTGCCAACCGATGAACCGACCGTGATCGATACCACGACCGGCGCAACGGCCGGCTGGTGGGGTTCCACCTCGGCGAGCGTGGCCCTGCTCCCAGAGACGATCGCGGGCAGCCTGACGATCGGTATCGACCAGGCCGCGATCCAGCCGGGCCACACGATCAGGGCGACCTGGCTGGTCGTTCCGCCGACTGGGATGGAGGCCCCCTGGCCGCGCTTCGAGGTCGTCTACGCCCACCTCGATCGGTTCCTTGTCGAGGGCACGGTCGGGTGTGGCCAGACGACCTTCGGTCGCGAAGCCTCACGCGGAGCGCCCGTGCCCTGAGGAAACGAGTCGCCCGGACGCGTTCCGCGGGCGGCTAGACTGGGGCGATCAAGGGTCGGTGCCCAATCACCGGCACCGGCAGGAGTGGAGGTTGCATTGAACACCCGGAAGCTGCTGGCGGAGCTCGTCGGCACGTTCGTCTTCTTCCTGATCGGCCTGATGTCGATCCTGTCGACCAAGTCGATGGCGTCCGGGCCCGACCTCGTGGTGATCGCGTTCGGGTTCGGCCTGGGGCTGTTCGCCGCACTCAACATCGCCGGGGTCATCTCCGGCGGGCATTTCAATCCCGCGGTGACGATCGGGGCCGTCCTCGACAAGCGGCTCGACCCGATGACCGGGGCCGGCTACATCGCCGCCCAGCTGATCGGCGGAATTGGCGCAGCCGCCTTCGTGCTATTCATGTCGAGCCAGGGCGCAGTCGCGGGCACGATCACCGGGCACAGCGCCGCGCTGAGCGACCTCCAGGCGCTCGTCATCGAGGCGGCCTTCACGGCGATCTTCGTGGCGGTCATCCTGACGGTCACGAAGCGGGATCCGGGCCGCGCCTTCCTGACGATCCCGTTGACCCTCGTGGTGATTCACCTCGCCCTCGTGCCGTTGACCGGCTCGTCGGTGAATCCGGCCCGGTCGATCGCGTCGGCCGTGATCGGCGGCGACCTGACCTCGCTGTGGGTCTACATCGTCGGTCCGGTGATCGGCGCGGTCGGGGGCTGGGCGCTCTACCGGGTGTTGCTCGACGAGACGGCAACCGCCTGATATGGAGGATGCGGTTCGCCAGGCACTCAACCGTAGCCGCGTGATCGATATCACGACGACCGGCAGGCGGACCGGCCAGGCGCGGCGCATCGAGATCTATCTCCACAGCATCGACGGTCGCCTGGTCATCAGCGGCATCCCGAGCCCGGCCCGGAAGCGAGACTGGCTTGCCAATGTCGAGGCGAACCCGGTCCTGACCGTCCATCTGAAGGGCAGCATCGAGGCCGACCTGCCCGCGACGGCACGCCCGATCACCGATCGGGCCGAGCGTCGAACGATCCTCGAGCGGGTTGCCCAAGCCTGGCATCGCAGCGACGTCGACATGATGGTCGAGCACAGCCCGCTGATGGAGCTGACGATCGAGGGCTATCCGGGGACGAGCTAGGAACGGCCCCGGACGAGCGTTTCGAAGAGGTGCTCGAGGGTCGTGCCGGGGTCCTCGGTCAGGCCGGTGTGGACGGCCGACGCCTGGACAACCGTGCTGCTCGGCGAGACGAGCCAGTGAAAGCGCTCGGGCCGGCTCATCGCCGCGATTGGGCCGGTCGCCGGGTCGCCCGAGCAGATCCGCGGAATCGTCTCGAGCTGTGCCCGGACAACCGCCGGATCGCAGCCGGGAGCCAGGACGCGCAGGACTCCGGCGTCCAGGTCGACCAGTGCGCCCAGGTAGCGGCGGGCGCGCGAATGCAGGACGATCCCGGCGTTGAACGCCTCGCCCCGATCCTCCCGGGGGACGACTCGCAGGATCGCGTACTCGAATGGGCTACGGGTGGCGGGCACGCTCGGCGTCCTCCACGAACGGGCGGGGCGACTCGACCCGGGTGAGCAGGTAGTCAACGTACGCCCGGCGATGACGCTCAGGCTCGTCCTCGGAGCCCGCTCGGTGGCCCGAGGCAGCCTTCGGTAGAGCGGCGCCGCCCTGGAGCCAGGCGTCCGGCACTGCGGCGACGATCCGCTCGAGCCGCTCGCGAGTGACGAGGGGCGCCAGCCGGGCATCGGCTGCCTCGATCGACGAGGCGTACGGCAGCAGGACGTGGTCGGCAATCCTGGG
>JBBRIM010000138.1:0-7174 GCA_038221095.1 Candidatus Limnocylindrales bacterium | reverse complement strand
CCTCGTGCGCAACCTCATGTACTCCGCCCGCTCCAAGTCGGTGAGCACGGTCATCATCGACGGCCGGGTCGTCCTCGACCGGGGCGAGTTCCCGCACCTCGACGAGGAGGCGCTCCTGGCCCAGATCAACACGGCGTCCCTCGCCCTGCTGCGCCGGATGGGCCATACCGTGGAGGCGAACCGCCGTCCGACGTAGGCGACGTCAGTCGAGCCGAAAGATCTCGGGGAGGAACACGACACCGTCGGTCGCCACCTCCTCCTCGAACAGTTCGCGCATCGATGCTCGCCAGCGTTGGGTTGCCTCGGCGGCGGCCTCGAGCCGCGCGGCCTCGTCTGGTTCGTCGCACTCGTAATACGCGAACACCCGGTTCTCGAACAGATACAGCGAGTAGTTGCGAATACCGGCCGCAGTGATGGCGGCCAGGGCTTCGGGCCAGACGTTCGCGTGCGCTCGTACGTACTCGTCGATCCTGTCTGGCCGGAGTCGCGCCGTCCAGGCAACGCGTGCCATGGCTACCCTCCCTCGGCGCGTCCAACGACGCGCCCGAATGGTCTGACCCGAATCTCGCGCCAGACCCCAGTTTCCACATAGATATCCGCCTCAACGACGCGCCGCGCGTCGCTCTCCGACGCCGAGCGGATAAGCATCACCGAGGTGCTCAACCGGTCAAGGAACGCGCCTCCCTCGAGGATCACGCCAGCGCGCCTGAGGTCCGCAATCCTGAGGAGATGCCGAGCCCGGTAGGGGACGCGCCGTGTCGCTGCGTCAGCTGCGAAGTCCACTTCGACCAGGTAGACCGTCTCGCTCTCGACGGGGGTAACCGGGTCCCCGCCATCGATCGATGCCGGGGGAAGGGATCCGTCACGCGGGCCCGTTGTCCCGCGTTGCACGAGCTCCACGCGGATACGGTCGGGATCGAGCAGGTAGACGCTGCGGCCGTTGATCCAGCGCCCGCTCGTCGGGGTGACCGGCGTGTTAACTGCACCATGGCCGGCGGCGAGCGCGCGTGCGTAGATCGCGTCGACATCATCGACCTCGAAGCAGAGGTGACCTGTCCCAGGGTTGGCGGTGGCGGGATCGACGGGCGTTCGCTTGACACCCTGGTACTCGAGGAGTTCGAGCAGGGCACCGCTCACAGGTTCGATGAAGACGGCGATGTCGAGCGTGACAGCCGGGTATCCGGTCACATGCCGAAGGTAGGTGTCATCCCGGACAAACCGCTCAACCTCGACGAGGCCGATGATCCCGCCGTAGAAGGCTCGCGATCGATCGAGGTTGCCGACCTGGAGGCCGACGTGCCGGAAGGCCACGAGCCTGCCCACCCCCGGACGGTTCGTGACCTGATCCGACGAAGTCACGCCAGCGTCTCCGACGCAAGCATCCGTTCCATGTCGATCGCGTAGACGGTCTGGGGACGTCCTGCTCGCGCCCCGCCCTGCCGACCGAGCTTGGTTGCGATCCCGGCCCGCTGGAGCGAGGTGATGAGTCGACGGGCCGAGCGGGCCTCGATGCCGTAGGCTCGGGCCAGCTCGGACGCCGTGACGGCCGTCGGGTCGACGTTGCGGAGGGCTCGCGTCAGGCGGGCGACAGCGAGTGGCCCGAGCCCAAGCTCTCGGGCCAGGCGCGCGGCGGCGTCGTCGGTCTCCCGAAGTCGATAGCGGGACGAGCGTCGGCTGGCGCTCGCCCGAAAGACCTCTCCCGTCGCAAACGCGACATGTAGATCGCCGTGGATCTCCCCCATGACCAGCGCGCGCTGGGCATTCTCCTCGGCCGCTGCCACGGTCGCCCCGAGCCCGACGCCGACTCGCGCGCCCGGTGGAAAGCGCTCGGCCCGCAGGGGACCCTGCCCGTCCATGAACCGCGAGATCGCTTCTTCGATCGTCCCCCGGCTCGTGTACACGAGGAACCGGTCATCGTCGAGATCGGCCAGGCGGCCCTGCAGGCGTTCGGCGACGTCGAGGAGCGCCTCGTGAGCATGGAGGCGTCGGCGCTGTGACTCGTAGAGGCCCTCCTCGTCACCCGCGCGAAGATCGGGTACCACGATGAGCACGGCTGCCGGTTGGGTCGTCTCGGTCAGCGCCAGCCGGGCAGCGAGGTCGGCCTGTCGGAGCGCGTCTCGCATCGCCGAGCGTGTATGGGTGATGCGAGCCGCTGGAACCCCGGCCTCCTGGAGTTGGCGGCAGACCGAACCTACGCAGGTCAGACAGAGATCGACGCGCCCCGCTTCGTAGAGCGCGCGGTGCGAGGCGACGATGTCCGCAGACGATCGGATCGTCTCCTCCTCGGCCTCGGACACGAGGGGGATCACCCATGCCGCAGGCTCGAGCCCGAGGTCGTCATAGGCCTCACGCACGATGGGCTCTTCGATCGTGTCGATGCTCAGCCGTGGCAGGACACCGTCGAACTGCCGAAGGACGACGACCAACGAGCGATAGAGGTCCGCTCCGGCGTGTGGAACGTACTGGAGGGTCGCCCGCAGGGGTTTGGCGTGCGTGCCGATGACGAACGGCGCGCGCCCCGTGAACAGGATCACCTGGCACACCTGGTCGAGTTCCTGGGCGATGCTCGGAGCCTCGTCCATCGACTCGTATGACCGGGCGACGATGCTGTCGGCCAGCCCTTCCTCGTGCGCGATCGCCAGGGCGAGCTCGATGGAATCAGCCGGCCCGACGACGCCGATCATCGGGCGAAGACAGCAGGAAAGACCGGAATGGGTCTCATATCACCAATCATAGCGTCGGCACCCCCACGATCAACCCATCTCGGAGCGGTTGTATCTCAGACTGCGAACGCGACGGAGCCATCGGCACGCAGCGGGATCGCAGTCACGTCCCGGCCCACGACGCGGATCTCGCGGGTGGTCCCTTCCTGAAGGGTCACGCCGAGGCCTGGGACCTCGGGCAGCATGAGGTAGCCGCCCTGCCGCCGGACTGCGGTCGTAAAGCAGGCCAGCTCGGGAGATTCGTCGATGAGCGAGTATTCCTGGACCACGAAGTTCGGGATCGTCGCATCGAGGTGGACAGCGGCTGCTGTCAGGGCCGGCCCGAGGCAGTTGTGGGTGACGACCGCAGCGTGATAGGCCTCCGCGACGGCCGCGATCTTGCGACAGTGGGTGAAGCCGCCGGCGAGGCCAATATCCGGTCGGACGTACTGCGCCCCACCCTGGGCCAGCAACTCCCGGAACTCCCAGATCGTGTGCAGGCGCTCACCCTCTCCGAGCGGCAGGGCGGCACCCCTGGCGAGCGCCGCCTGGGCGCTGATGCTGTCGATCTGGATCGGATCCTCGGCGAAGAGCGGGTGGAAGGGGGCGAGCGCCGCGAGAAGGGGTGCCGCCTGGAGCGGGGTGAGCTTCCGGTGGAGCTCCAGCAGGAGGTCGACATCGGGCCCGACCGTCTCGCGAACGGCTGCGGTGAGATCCACGGTGTCCCGGATGAGTCGGTCCTGGGCCATGTCGTAGTAGGTGGCCGGCAGGGGATCGAACTTGACCGCGGTGAACCCGTCGGCGATCGCATCCCGGGCCGACCCAAGGATCGTCTCGGGGTCAGTGCCGGCCAGCAGCAGGTGCAGTCGGATCCGGTCGCGAACCTTGCCGCCGAACAGCTGCCAGATCGGGACCCCCAGGCGCTGCGCCTTGAGGTCCCAGAGGGCAATGTCGACAGAGGCAACGGCGGCGGACAGGACGCTGCCGCGGAATGGAGCCATTCGGTAGAGGTAGTGCCAGATGTGCTCGATCTCGTCGGCATCGCGACCCAGCAATGGGCGGCGGAACGTCTCGATCACGGCGTGGACGGCCGTGGGATAGCCCCAGCAGCCGGACTGCCCGAGGCCCACCCGGCCGTCCTCGGTGATGACCTGCACCAGGTGGACGTCGCCGAGGACGATCGATTCGACGTGTTCAATCCGCACTGTCGTGCCCTCCGAGACGGATCTCCGTCCCATTTGCTGCGAAGCGGGTCATGCCACCCATGGACGCTCAGATGGGCTACCTCGGCGTCGTCAACTCCATCGTAACGGTCCGGGTTGAGTTTAGGCCACAATACGGGTATCTTCTGCGCATTCGTTGGTACTCGGAGGATGAAGCGACGTGGCAGCCAATCGCGAGGAAGACTACAGGGCCCTTGCGATTATCCGTGCCTTCGAAGAGCGTTGCATGACCCTCAAGGGGGCTGGGGAGATCCCCGGTTCGATCCACCTGTGCGATGGACAGGAAGCGATTCCCGTCGGCGCCTGCCGAGCACTCGAGGCTCGCGATGCGGTCACCGTGACCTACCGTGGCCATGGCTGGGCGATTGCGCGTGGGCTCTCACTGGTCGATCTGTTCGCCGAGTTGATGGGTCGAGACTCGCACCTTAATGGCGGGCGAGCAGGGTCGCCGTTCTTCTCGTCACCCGAGCACGGTTTCCTGGGGGAGAACTCGATCGTTGCGGGCGGCATGCCGATGGCGGTCGGGGCCGCCCTCGCCGCTGCGCACGACGGGAGTGGGAGCGTCAGCATTGTCTCGGTCGGCGACGGCGCGCTCAACCAGGGCGCTGCGCACGAGGCGCTGAACTTCGCTGCGGTGTTCGCTCTCCCGCTCGTGCTCGTCGTCGAGAACAACTTCTACTCGGAGATGACGCCGATCCGCGACATGGTCCGGATCGAGCGGCTCGCCGAACGTGCTCCCGGCTATGGCATCCCCGGTGTGACGATCGACGGCAACGACATTGCTGTCGTCGAGGCAGCCGTGCGGGACGCTGTGGCGCGGGCAAGGTCGGGCGGCGGCCCCTCGATGATCGAGGCCAACACTGAACGCCTCGTCGGCCACTACAGCGGCGACCTCCAGGCCTATCGGCCCAGTGGCGAGGTCGCGTCGGCACGGGAGCGCGAGCCACTTACCCGCATCCGCCGAAGTGCAGCTGATGAAGGTCCGGGCGCCGTCGCCCGCCTGGATGCGGTTGACCGCGAGGTTGCCGCGACGATCGAGTCCGCGGTGGAGGCGGCGCGGGCCATCCCGTACCCGGCCCCCGAGAGCGCGCGGGAGCACATGTATGCCTGAGGCCGTGGCCGAGCTCCGCTACATCCAGGCCGTCAACGCGGCGCATCGGTGGGCGCTCGAGACGTACCCCGAGGCGCTCGTGTTCGGTGAGGACGTGGCGCTGCCGAACGGGCCGTTCGGCGCGACGAAGGGCCTGCGGGAGATGTTCGGGGCCCGCGTCTTCGACACGCCGATCTCGGAGTCGGCCATCGTCGGCGCAGCGCTCGGTGCGGCGATGCGCGGCCGGCGGCCGATCATCGAGATCATGTACGGCGACTTCATCGCGGTGGCGATGGATCAGATCGTCAACCAGGTCGCCAATACCCGATACGTCTCCCGTGGGGGATGGCGTGCTCCCCTCACCATCCGGACGCAGCAGGGGAACTCGCCGGGTGCCTGCGCCCAGCACTCACAGAGCCTCGAGGCCTGGTTCGCGCACACGCCCGGACTTCGGGTGGGTCTGCCCTCGAACCCGCGCGACGCCTACGAGATGCTTCGCTCCGCCATCGCGTCAGACGACCCGACGATGATCATGGAGCACCGTCTCCTCTATCCCGACGCGGCGCAGGTTGCTCTCGACGGTCCGGTGGAGCCGATCGGGGGGTCCAGGGTGGTTCGCGCCGGCACCGATGTCACGGTCGTGACCTGGTCGCGCATGGTCGGTGAGTCGCTCAAGGCCGCCGACACGCTCGCCGACCGCGGCGTCAGCGTCGAGGTCATCGACCTGCGCTGGCTCTCGCCCCTCGACTTCGCCCCGGTCGCGGCCTCGGTGCACCGAACTGGGCGCCTGGTCGTCGCGCATGAGGCGAACCTCACCGGTGGGTTTGGCGCTGAGGTCGCCGCACGAGTGGCCGACGAATGCTTCTGGGACCTCGACGCGCCGATCGGTCGCGTCGGAGCGCCGGACGTTCGGATCCCCGCGTCGCCGGTGCTGCAGGCCGTCGTCGTGCCTGCCGCTGGTGCGGTCGTCGAGGTCGTCAGCCGAATCCTTGCGGAATCGAACCGCTAGACCCGTGGCAGCTGAGCAATGGAGCGCGTCCGGGGCGCAACGAGTCCAGGGCAAGCGGGTCATCGTCACGGGCGGCGCCTCGGGGATCGGTCGCGCGACCGCCGAGCTGCTCGCCGCGCGCGGGGCCCGGGTGATCGTCCTCGACCGCGATGACGCGGCGGCCGGGCAGCTGATCGCGCAGGCGGAGGTCGGCGTTGGGGGCGAGATCGCCGCGGAACATGTCGATGTGTCCGTCGAGGCGGAGGTGGCCTCCGCAATGGACCTGGCCGTGAGCCGCCTCGGTGGGGTCGATGTGCTCATTCACGCGGCGGGAATCATGGCGGGCCAACGCGAGGACCTCGCGAGCGTGACCGAGGCAACCTGGGATCGCGTCCTCGACGTGAACCTGAAGGGAGCGTTCCTGGCGGCCAAGTACGCGGCCGCCCCGATGCTCGCGGCGAAGCACGGCGCGATCATCCTCGTGTCCTCCAAGGCGGGCGTGACCGTGGGCAGTGGCTCGTATGCCTATGGAGCGAGCAAGGGTGGCATGCATGGGCTGGTCCTGACCCTCGAGCGCCATCTCGGCGCGCTCGGCATCCGGATCAACGAGGTCTGCCCTGGTGACATCGACACCCCGCTCTATCGGGCGTCGCTGGCCGAGGCGCTCGCGCACGGCGCGGACCCAGCCGAGATCGATGAGGCGATCCGTCGACTCACGCCGCCGACGGCGGTGGCGGAGGTGCTCGCATTCCTCGTGACCGACGCCGCGGCGGCCATCCGCGGCACCATCTTCACCTCGTAGGGGACCGAATGACGATCGAGGCCGTGCGCGTCCTGCCCACGACTCCGCCGCAGCTCATCGCCCTGCGCCGCGACATCCACCGCCACCCTGAGCTGCGCTTCCAGGAACGCCGGACCGCGTCGTTGGTCGAAGCCCACCTCCGCCAAGCTGGCTACGACGTGCGGACGGGCATTGGCGGGACCGGGATCTTCGCCTCGCGCTCTGGCGGCGGTCCGGGACCGCACGTGGTGATCCGGGCCGACCTCGACGCCCTCCCGGTCGCGGACCTCAAGACGGTGTCCTATGCCTCGACCGTCGAGGGTGTTGCCCACGCCTGCGGCCACGACGTCCACACCGTTGTTGCCCTCGGCGTTGCCGATCGCTTTGCAT
>JBBRIM010000137.1:0-7189 GCA_038221095.1 Candidatus Limnocylindrales bacterium | reverse complement strand
CGTCCGCGATTCGTCGGAGAGCCCCAGGATCGCGTTCTTCAGGAGGGCCACCCGGGCCGGCATCGTCAGCGTTGCCGAGAACGCGGCATCGACCGGCGCGATCGAGGTGTTGAGGCCCACCGTCGCGGCCTGGGCGACTGAGTCGGCCTTGGCCGGCGTGAAGTCGTACTGGGGCGAGACGGCTTGCCTGGCCTTGTCGCGAGCCCGTTGGGTGAGGGTATCGCTGGTATAGATGGTCGCCCGTGGCGCCACGATGTCGGCGGTCGCGACCTGGCCGACGCTCGCGCTGAGCTTGGTCGGGACGATGTCCGAGGCGAGCACGGCGGTCAACGCCACGATCAGCAGGATCGATGAGATCAGCAGCCGGACGAGGTCGCGGCTGGTGAACGGCGTCGCCCGGGCGGGTCGCTGAACCAGTGGGCCGTTCATGGCTGGGTCAGCCCGGTCCGGCGAGGCGGGCGGCAACGAGCTGGCTGACCAGTTTGCCGTCGGCTCGGCCGCGGGTGTGGGGTGCCAGCCAACCCATCACCTTGCCCAGGTCGCGCGGGGTCGTGGCGCCGATGGCGTTGACGGCCTGCTCGATCAGCCCGTCCAGGGCGGACGCATCCAGCTGCTCGGGCAGGTAATCGCCGAGAATCGCGATCTCGGCTTCTTCCTTGGCGGCCAGATCCTCGCGAGCACCCTTGCGGAAGGCATCGACCGATTCGCGCCGGGTCTTCACCTCGCGGCTGATGACGGTCAGCAACTCCTCATCCGTGAGTGGCGTGCCGCTCTTCTTCTCGAGGTTATAGGCCGCGTTCTGGACCATCCGAAGGGTGTCGCGGCGCAGCGCGTCACCCGACCGCATTGCGGCGGTCGTATCGGCGTGGAGACGTTCCTTGAGGGTCACCGGTTGCTGGCACCTCGGGCTGGTCGCCCGGTGCGGGATCGGGTCGCGATCGACCTAACCCTGCGACGTGCGGGCGGCCTTCTTGCGCTTGGCTTCCTTGCGCTTGCGCTTGACGCTCGGCTTCTCGTAGTGCTCGCGACGACGAGCCTCGGCAAGAATTCCACTCTGCTGGATCTTCTTGTTGAAGCGGCGGAGCGCGCTTTCGAAGGTCTCGTTTTCACCCACGCGAACTTCTGCCAATTCCCGGATCACCTCCCACGGCCTGGGTCTGGAACCACTCTGCGAGCTCGTGGCCGAACGGCCCGAAGAGGCTTCAACGACGTCACGATGACGCTCGTCGAACGGCTGGCGGAGCATAGACGAGGCTCCCGGGTCGGTCAACCGAGCCGAATCCCGCATTCCCTGGGCCCGGCGGCCGCCTGCGTGGCCCGTTCGCGGACCGGCGGGCGGCTGCGCGGACCGTTCGCCGCCGGGCGGCCGGCTGCGCGGACCGCGCGCTGTCCGAGGCACGATTCCTGGCGTTTACCACCCCGGGCGGTACTCGACAACAATTTGAGCCCGCCTCGGCGGTCTCGGCGGTCTCGGCGGTCTCGGCGGCCGAATTGGAGCGGATCAGTTCCGGCCCACGCTCAGCGACCCCCCGCTCAGGCTCACCGAAGGTGAATTCGGACGAACGCCTCGGCTAATACCACCCGGGCTGGTAGATGCCAACTCTTGCGTCCCGGGCGCGACATTCATCAGCCTGACGTCCGCGGGTTCTTCCGGGACATCGCTCCACGGGTTGCTCCGGAAGGATGATGCCGTCTTCAACCGATGGGGCTTGCCTCGCCCAGCCGGGTTGAGCACGGATCGACCAGTGATTCAACCCGAGACCCGCCCCAAGCGCGAGATCCGGCTCGAAATCTTGATCCACCACGATGCGGGCCACTATCCCGGGAGAAACGCCACGTCCGAGCCGGGCCCAGATCCAGAAACTCGACAGGAGCTGACCGTCAGCAACGGGCCTCGACCGCCTCGGCGATGGCCGAGCGGACGACCGCGGTGAATTCGTGCGGCCGATCCAGGCTGGACAGGTGATAGGCGCCCGAGAGGGTCACCAGCCGCCCCCGCCGCGAGGTTGCCAGGAAGCGCCGCTCACCGGGTCGCATCGCCACGTCGCGCTGGCCGTTGACTAACACGACCGTGCCCGGATAGGCCGCGAGTCGGGGCAGGAAGGGCTCCCCGGCCAATGACCGGAGTGCTTCGGCGCCGCCCCGGTAGGCGAATCCGGAGGTGACCAGCAGCTCGCCCATGGGGCCGGGGTAGCGCCGCCGCACGAAGGCGGCCGTCAGTCGGTCGAACAGGACGTGGTGGGTTCGCTCGTACGTCGCGGCCAGCACCCGGAAGGGGCGAGCGCGACGGCCGGTGGGCTCGGCGGTCGAGCCTGCCAGGACGAGGGCATCGGCGATGTCGGGCGACTCAGCGGCAACGGCCAGAGCGACGTAGCCGCCGAGCGATAGGCCAACGATCAGGGTTGGCGTGGCGGCATCCATGAACGGGCGCTCGGAGTGGATCGCGGCTCGGACCACCTCGACGGCCGCCGCGAGGGTGAAGCGCTCCCCCTCGAGCTGGCCGTGCCCGGGCAAGTCAACGGCGAGGACTCGGTTCGCAGGCGAGAGCGCCTCGACCTGGGGCGTCCAGTACGTCCGATTCATGCGGGTGGGGTGAACGAGGACGACCAGGGGAGCGCCGATCGGCCCGCTCGCCGTCCAGCGTGGATCGATCTCGGGCGACCTTGGATCCATGGCGGGGAGTCTAGGCTCGAACGCAACGCGGAGCGCAGCCCGCTAGGCTGTCCCCGTGACTGACCCGTCGCCCCACTGGTCGAACCTGCTCGACATCCTCGACGACGCGGTCGCCCGCTATGGCGACCGGCCGGCCCTGAGCTTGCGCCGCGACGATGGCAGCTCAATGAGCTGGAGCTTCCGGGAGCTCGACCGGCGCACCCGGATCGCGGCCTGGCGGCTGCGAGCGCTCGGCCTGAAGCCCGGCGATCGCCTCCTGACCTGGTCGCCCTCGACGCCAGAGCTGCCGGCGGTCTACTACGGCGCGATCCGGGCCGGCGTGATCGTGGTGCCGCTCGACCTGCGGATGTCGCCCGATGCGATCGAACGGATCGCCGAGCGGGCCGACGCGGGCCGCCTGGCGATCGGCACCGGGCGCGACGCACCGGACGCGCGCGATGCTCGCCTCGAGCACTTCCCCACCTCGACCGTCGAAGCCCTTTCAGCCGAACCGGGCGAGGGCGACTCCGGAGTCGACTTCCCGCCTGACTGGGAGGCCCAGGTCCTGGCCTGGCCACGACCCCGGCCGGAAGACCTGTTCGAGATCATCTTCACCAGCGGCACCACGGGCACACCCAAGGGGGTGATGCTGACGCACCGCTGCATCACCGAGACCGTCGAGGCGATCCACGACGTGATCCCACCGCAGGAGCACCGCGTCGTCTCGCTCCTGCCGCTGTCACACCTGATGGAGCAGGTCGCGTCGCTCTTCTACACCCTGACCGTGGGCGGCGACATCCTGTACGTCCGGAGCCGCAACCCGCGGGTGATCTTCGAGGCGATCCGGGACCACCGGGTGACGACGATGCTGGTCGTGCCTCAGATCCTCGACCTGTTCTGGAGTGCCGTCGAGCGCGAAGTGGACGCCTCGGGCCGAACGGCCACCTTCGCCCGGCTCCGATCGATCGCCCGCCGCCTGCCCTACGGCGCCCGGCGGCTGATCTTCCGGCGGGTCCACCGCCAGCTCGGCGGCGGGCTCAACCTGCTCGTCTGCGCGGCCGCCTTCCTGCCACCTCAGCTCCAGCAGGCCTGGGAGGACATGGGTGTCGTAGTCATGCAGGGCTATGGGGCGACCGAGTGCGGGATGGCCTCGGTCACGACCAAGGAGGACCATGGGCTGGGGACGGTCGGTCGAACGATCCCGCCGGTCCAGGTCCGGCTGGCCGACGACGGCGAGATCCAGGTCAATGGGCCGACCCTCTTCTCGGGCTACTGGCGCGACCCCGAGGCAACAGCCGCTGCATATGCGCCCGATGGCTGGTACCGGACCGGTGATATCGGCCGCCACGACGCTGGCGGCCACCTGGTCCTGATGGGTCGGACGAAGGACATCATCGTCCTGCCCAACGGCCTGAACGTCTATCCCGAGGACATCGAGAACGCGCTCCGGGTGGCCGGCATCCGCGACAGCGTGGTCGTCGAGACGCGGCCCGGCCGGATCGAGGCCGTGGTGCTCGCACCGGGCACCCATGCCCTGCCCCAGGGTGGCGACATCCCCGTCCGCAACGCCCGGGGCGAGGGCGTCGACCCGGCCGCCGTGCGGGCCCAGATCGACCTCGCCGTGAAGGCCGCCAACAGCACCTTGGCTACCCACCAGCGGATCGCCTTGTGGCGGCTCTGGCCCGAGGTCGACTTCCCGCGGACCCACACGCTCAAGGTCAAACGCGACCGGGTCCGAGCCTGGGCCGCCGTGGACGAACCACTGCCGGTCCGCCAGGACTGATCTCCGCGGTGTCCGTCGCGCGCAACGGCCGATCCTCAGCGCGGGATCGGGATCGCCACGCCCAGGGTGCCGAGAGCCGCCTCGATCGCGGGTGAGCGCGGATCGGTCGAGACTGACGGTGCCCAGTTGTAGAACATCACGCACGAGCCGTCCAGGCGGAGGGTGAACTTCGTGTCGGGGATGAACTGGATCCGGCCCTCGCCGCCGCCGAGGTAGGCTGCCTGCTGCTGAGCGGCGGTGTACGCCCCGGCCGGGTCGGCGAACTCGTAGATGACGATGAACCCGTGGGTCGGATCGCCCGGCAGGAGCACCTGGCCCACGGTCCGCGGGGCGGCCGTGAGCAGCGGCGACTCGCCCGGCCGGACGGCCGACGCCGGCTGGCTCAGCGTGAACCCGGCAGCACTGAGCGTGGCCGCAAGGTCGCTCCGGCAGATCTGGAGGGTTGTGCTCAGGCTTACCTGTGGTGTGATCGCCACGGACGGCTGGGCCCCGCCGTGGGCGGCGATCCCGCAGCCGGCCAGGAGGCCCGGCAAGAGTGCCAGCGCGGCGAGGAGACCCGGGCCGGGCTTGCCCACCGAAGGAGCGCGGGCCGGCCGGGTCATCCCGGCGGCCAGCTCATCGATCGGCCGCCGAGCAGGTGGACATGAAGATGGTTGACGGTCTGGCCGCCCCATTCGCCGACGTTGGTGACCATGCGATAGCCGGCCTCGGTCAGGCCCTCGGTCCGGGCGAAGTCGGCCGCCGCGCCGAAGAGCCGGCCGAGCATCGGGCCGTCGGCCGCGGTCAGGTCGGCCGCCGACCCGATGTGCTCGCGGGGCATGAACAGGACATGGCTCGGGGCGCGGGGGGCGATGTCGCGGATCGCGATGATCGCCGCGTCTTCATGAACCCGGGTGGCCGGGATCTCGCCGGCCACGATCCGGCAGAAGAGGCAATCCGGGTCACTGGCGCGAGCAGCGGCCTGGCCGGTAAGAGGGCCCGGATTGGGCGTCGAGTCGCTCATCGCCTCACCACAGGACGGGCTTCGTGCTCATCAGGAAGCCGATCGTCGCCACCAGGCCGACCATCGCGTACGAGACATAGCGCTGGCGGCGGGCCCAGCCGCGCCAGACCTCGTCGTCCCAGGCCGCCCGAATGCCGATCAGCCGGCGCAGGTTGGGACGCTGGATGAAGAAGGCAATCAGGAGATCCAGGGCATACAGGCCGAGGGCAACGACGAGCCAGGTCTGGGACACGATCCGGTAGCCGAGCGAGGCGATCAGGGCCACGCCGGTGACCGCCACGCCCAGGCCGATGACGAGGGTTCCGCCGTTCTGCATCCGGACCAGGCCCTGGACCAGGCGGCTGCCCGACTCGAGGGTTGCCCGGCGCGTCCGCAGGGCGAAGGGCAGGAGTAAGGAGGGCAGGAGCAGGCTGACCGCCAGGACGATGTGGGTAATGAGCAGAATCGGGAACCAGGGCACGGTCAGGATTGTAGTCGGGCGGGCATGATCACCCGGGGCTGCGCTCGAACTCGAGGGCGACCCACTCGCCCTCCGCGCTTCGGTCCAGCGGGCGCAGGCCAACGGCTTCGAAGGCGCCCCGGACGTCGGCCTCGCGGTCGATGAAGATCCCCGACGCAAGCAGGCGGCCGCCCGGCCGCAGTTCGACCCGCAGGTCGCCGGCCAGGCTGACCAGCAGGCTCGCGATCAGGTTCGCCACGACGAGGTCGAACGGGCCGCGCCGGCTGGGCAGGCTGCCCGCCCGAACCTCGACTTTGACGTGGTTCCGGCCGGCATTCGCGGCGGTGGCCTCGACCGCGATCGGGTCGGTGTCGACGGCCACCAGCTCGGCTGCCCCGAACAGTCCGGCGGCGATCGTCAGGATCCCCGAGCCACAACCGACATCGAGGACGCGGGCAGCACTGAAGCGGCCCTCGTCGGCCCAATGTTCGATTCCGGCGAGGCACAGCCGGGTCGTCGGGTGGAGACCCGTCCCGAAGGCCATCCCCGGGTCGAGGGCGAGGACAACATCGTCGGCTCGCCGTCGGTGGCGCCGCCAGGTTGGCCGGATCACCAGCCGCCGGCTGATCCTGAGGACCGGGAAATGGGCCTTCCAGGCCTGGGCCCAGTCGGCCTCGTGAACCACGGACACTTCGAGATCGCCGATCGGGCGCAGGTTGAAGGCCTGCAGGTGGCCGAGCGCCTCGCGCGCCTGGCGGACCGCCGCCCGGGCGGCCGTCCGATCGCGGCCCGGCAGGTACGCCCGGACGATCGCCGGCTCATTCGGGTCGATCCGCGCACCGAGGCCCTCGTCGATCAGCTCGAAGCCCGGCTGGACGCTGGTACCACCCGGGGCAAACCGCGACAGGATCTCGCTGACCGCCTCGACCGCCTCGATGTCGGCCGCGACCGACAGCTCGATCCAGGTGTCGCCGGCGCTCAGGCCCTCGTCGTCGGGCGGCCCGAGGGCCGGGTCGGCGGTCCGGCCCAGATCCGGCCCGGCATCAACCAAGCGCGTCCTTCACCCGGTCGAGGATCCCGCTCCCATTCGTGACCGACTCGTTGGACGTGGCGGCCAGCGCCTCGAGCAACTCGCGCTGCTTCTTGTTGAGCTTGGTCGGCACGGCCACCTTGACGAAGACATGCAGGTCGCCCCGGGCGTTGGCCCGGCGGAGATGTGGGACACCCTTGCCCCGCAGGCGGATCTCGGCCCCGGGCTGGGTGCCCGGCTTGACCTCGACCTGCTCGTCGCCCTCGATCGTGGGGATCGTCA
>JBBRIM010000136.1:0-7263 GCA_038221095.1 Candidatus Limnocylindrales bacterium | reverse complement strand
GTTGACGATCACCGGCACCTGCCAGCCGGCCCAGATCGAGCCGTACTTCCGGATGACGGCATCGACACCCGGGTTCTGGAGGCCGATCGAGTTAAGCATCCCGGCCGGCGTCTCGGTGACCCGTGGGGTGGCGTTGCCGATCCGGGGCCGCAGGGTCGTGCCCTTGCAGCAGATCGCGCCGAGCCGCTGGATATCCACGACATCGCCGTACTCGACACCGTAGCCGAACGTCCCCGACGCGACCAGGATCGGATTGTCGAGGCGCAGCCCGCGCGGCAGCTCGACCGACAGGTCAACGGCGCCGGAGCGGGTCACCAGGTCGGCTCCCAGTCGAGCTCGTCGGCGGCGAAGACCGGACCCTCACGGCAGACCCGCTGGGGGACGCCGCTCGCGTCCATCACGACGCAGCCGAGGCAGGCGCCCACGGCGCAACCCATGTTCTGCTCCATCGAGACCTGCAGGAACGACTTCCGGCGGGCGGCCGGCGATCCAGGCTGGTCGACCCGGGCGGGCTTGCCCGACCGACCCGGCTTCCGTCCCAGCCGGGCGACCCCCAGCCGGGCACTCCGGCCGGCGGCCAGGCGGGCGAGTGCAGCCAGCATCGGCAGTGGCCCGCAGGCAAACGCCTGGTCCGCCCAGCCTTCGTACTCGGGCACGAGATCGGTCACGTACCCGGCGTGGCCGACCGAACCATCGTCGGTGGCAACGATGTACTCGACTTCATCCGGCAGCAGGTTCGAGGGATAGACCTCGGTCGCGCTGGACGCCCCGAACAGGAGGGTCACCCCGCGACCGGCCCGGAGCGCGTCGTCGGCCAGCATCCGGACACCGGCGATCCCCAGTCCCCCCGCGATCAGGAGCAGGTGGTGGCTGCGCGGATCAACCTCGAACGGCCGGCCGAGCGGCCCGAGCATGTCCACCCGATCGCCCGTCCGGAGCCGGGTGAACCAGTCGGTACCCCGGCCAACGGCCCGATAGTGGATCGTGATCACGCCGCTCTTGCGGTCGACGGTGTTAAATGAGAACGGCCGACGGAGGATCAGTCCGGAGAAGTCGCCCGGGCGAATATGGACGAACTGGCCGGCCCTCGAGCCAACGGCCAGAGCAGGCGCGTGGAACGCCTGGAGCCACTGGCCCGGCAGAATCTCGCGGCTTTCGACCAGCTCAGCCGCGACGAGCTGCATGCTCACCCGCGATCGGCATCCTCGCCGGCCCCGTCGCCGTGGCCGAGCGCATCCACCGAGCCGTCGGCGGTCACCTCGGGCGCAATCAACGGAAACGCCTCGGCCAGCGCATCGGCCAGATCGCCAAAGACATCGGTGGGATCGTAGAAGCCGACAAGCTCCTCGGGCGTCGCCAGGACGAGCCACTCGCCCGCCGGCGGAGCCTCGCCCTCGTGCTCGCCCTCATCGTCCTCGGCCTCGACCTCAGCCCGGAATGTGCCGCTGGCCTGGATGACCAGGCGCTCCTCGTCACTCTCGACAACGAGCAGCTCGCCCAGTTCGGCGGTGTACCGCCCGGCTGCGACCTGGAAGCGCTCGACGAGGTCCGCCTCCGAGCGCTGGCTGCGTTCCTGGTACGAGAGCGCCAGGTCGTACAGTCGCCGGGCAGCATCCTGCTCGCCGGCCACCGGACCGTCGTCCTGGGTCGCCGCCCACAGGTCGGCCGCCGCTGCGTACGGATCGGCCGGCGCGCCAGCGGCTCCGGCGGCCTCAGCATCGGCCCCGTCGCCATCGCCATCGCCATCGCCATCGCCATCGGCGGCATCGACGGCCAGTCCGGCCGCCGCGCGGGAGGCCTCGCTGAAGGCGGTGTACAGCTCGGCCGGGCTGTACAGCTCGACCAGCTCGGCCGCCGACTCGACGACCTCGGTCTCGTTCTGCCACTCACCGGTCGCCTCATCGAGGTAGCGGCTGCGACTCCGAAAGGTCAGGTCCGGGGCGATCGAGAGGTAGTCGGGGTCTTCGTCGATCAGGGTCAGTCCCCCGATCTCCCGGATGCCCGATGCGTTGGCCTCCAGGAAACGCTGGAATTGCTCGGCGGCCCGGACCAGGTAGTCCGACCGTTCGAGCGAGGCGTCCCGGGCGAGGGCGCTGAGCAGATCGATGCGTGTGCGGTCCATCGCTTCGCCTCCGTTTACGGGTGGTACTCGAGATCGGTGCCCATCCGCTCGCGGAGGAACATCGAATGATGTCGTTCGAAGATCCACTCGCCGGCGCGGTGGCCAAGAGCCCGGGTGGCCTCGTCGGCCTCGAGCTTGTCGAGTGTGGCGTAGTCGGGCAGGTCGAGCAGGATCACGTTATCGAAGTCCCAGCCATGGGCCACGTTGTACCAGCCCAGGAAACGGATGCCGTATTTCTGCTCGTACTCCCGGACCTGGCGGGGGAAGATCGTGCGCATGAAAAACTTGAAAAACGGATCGCGGCCGCGGCGGACGGAGAAGTAGGTCGCAAGCACCGGCACGGGCAGTGATCCTCAAGCGTGGTCCCGTCGCCGGGCGCGTCGCCTATTGTCGCACGCCATCTTCGCCGGCCGGGTCGTCCGGCGCTGCCGTCGCCGACGGGCCGGCCGAGGTGCCATCCTCGAGCTCGCCGACGGTCTTCGAAGCACTGTTGAGGGGACGCCGCCGGGTCCGTCGATCGGCCGCGACCAGGCGCATCAGGAAGATCATCGTCTGGCCGGTCAGCAGGAGCAGGGCGATCACCACGAAGAGCAGGACGGCGCTGAGGGCCTCTGGCCAGCGGGCGTTCACGCTGATCGGGGTGAGCACGATGAGGATCACCAGGACGGCCAGCTGGAACCGGAAACAGCCCAGCCCCGGTCCACGCTCCGGCTCGAGGTCGGCGCCCTTGTACTGGATCGGCGGACGATTGATCGCGCCGGGGGTTGGCTGCTGGTCGGTCACGCCGGAACGATACGGGAGCGGCGGGGAATGCGCCGGGGCAGGCCTGGGCCAAGCGGATACCATCGGGACATGCCGCCGCGACTGCCCGACCGACCTGATCCGCGCCCCGACCCACGGGATCGCTTTGGCTGGCATCCCGAGCCGGAATTGATCGGCTTTGACGACGAGACCCGCTCCCGACCCGCCCTCGAGGCGCTTGGCACCGCGGCCTGGTCGGCCGGCCTGGACTACCTCTACGGCGAGGCGTTCCGACGGGCGATGGGCGAGCCGGCCGGACACGCTGCGCTGCGCCGGGTCTTCTATGGCAGCCGGCCCGATGGCTCGGTCGGTGGACCGGCCGGCGCGCCCCAGGGCCCGACGACCTCGACGGCCCTGATCGACGAGTTCCGGACCCGCCTGACGCCTCACAACCTGAACGCGTACCACCCCCGCGCCCTGAGCTACTTCACGCCGCCGGCGCTGCTCATGTCGATTGTCGGCGAGCTGCTTGCCCAGGTCCTCAACCAGGGCATCGACGTGTGGCACGCCGGCCCGTCGGGTGCCTTCGTGGAGGAAGAGGTGGGCCGCTGGCTGTGCGACCTGGTGGGCTATGGACCGGACGGCTTTGCGGTCCTGACCTCGGGCGGGGTCATGGCCAACTTCATGGCCCTGACCGTGGCCCGGGATCTCCACCTGGCCCGGCTGCTCGGCCTGCCCCGGCCGCCGCGCGGCCGCGAGCTCGAGGGGGCTCGAGTGTACGCCTCCGACCAGGCCCATTTCTCGATCAGCCGGGCGCTCGACCAGCTGGGCTTCCCCACCGACACACTCCACCTCGTCCCGGCCGATGACCTGTTCCGGTTACGCGGCCCGGCCGTCGCGGCGGCAATCGCCGAGGACCGGGCCCGGGGGCTGCGTCCATTCGCGGTCTGTGCCGTGGCCGGTTCGACCAACACCGGGGCCGTCGACCGCACGGCCGAACTGGCCGACGTGGCGGAGCGGGAAGACCTCTGGCTGCACGTGGACGCGGCCTACGGTGGGGCCGTCAGGCTCTCTCGGCGGGACGCGGCTCGAGCCCCCGATCTCGAACGGGCCGACTCGGTCACGGTCGATCCGCACAAGTGGTTCTTTCAGGCCTACGACATCGGCGCACTCGTCGTCCGCCGGGGCAGCGATCTCCTCGAGACGTTTCATCGCAGCCCAGAGTACTACCGCGGCGGGGAGTCCGAGTCCGACGGGCCCCGCGATGGCGCAGGCGATGACGCAGTCGAGGCCAAGGGCGAGGCCGCGGGCGAGCCTCTCAACTTCTACCAGCGCTCGATGGAGGGCACCCGCCGGTTCCGGGCGCTCAAGTTGTGGCTCAGCTGGAAGCATCTCGGTTCGGACGGGCTGGGCCGGCTGATCGAGGCGAACAACGACCTCGCGGCCTACCTTGCCCGGCAGATCGTGGCCAGCGACGACTTCGAAGCCCTGCCGGCCGTACCGGAGCTGAGCGTCGTCTGCTTCCGTCACCTGCCCGGCGGACGGGCCGCCGCACAGCGGCTCGACCCGGCCAGCCTGGATGCCCACCAGGATGACCTCCAGGTAGCCCTCGAAGCCTCCGGAGACGGCTGGCTGTCGACGACCCGGCTGCGCGGCGCGACGTGGTTGCGGGCCGGGATCGTCAACTACCTGACGGTCGAGTCGGACATCGACCGCCTCCTGGACGACCTGCGCCGGCTGGCCACCCCGGGCTGATGACCGCCAGGTTTGAGCTCGCCCAGCTCAACATCGGCCGCGCCCGGGGCCCGATCGACGGCTCGGTCATGGCCGGTTTCGTGGCCAACCTCGCCCGGATCAACGCCCTGGCCGATGCCAGTCCGGGCTTCGTCTGGCGGCTCCAGGGTGAGACCGGCGACGCGACTTCGATCCACCCGTTCGACGATCCCCGGGTCATCGTCAACCTGTCGGTCTGGACGTCGGTGGACGCGCTGTCCGACTATGTCTATCGCTCAGACCACGTGGCGGTGCTCCGCCAGCGCAAGGACTGGTTCGTGCCGATGGACGGCCCCCACCTCGTCCTGTGGTGGGTGGCTCAGGGGCACCGACCCAGCCCGGAGGAGGCCCGTCGGCGGCTCGAGGCCCTGGCCGCCCGTGGTCCCCATCCGGACGCCTTCACGATCAAGCAGCCGTTCCCTGCTCCGACCGACGGATGATCCCGGGGGGAGACACCAAACGAGCCCCACGCCGAGTGCGGCGACCCCGGTGAGTAGTGCCGGCCTGGCCGAATGAGGTGTCGTTGAGGTGGCGGGTCGCCTATCCGGCGGGCGGTTCGAGAGCGAGGTCGTCAACAACCTCGACCCCGGCCAGGGCAAGCAGGATCGCCGGTGGCGCCTTCACCTTCCACGAGCGGCTGCCGCCACCCAGGATGATCTCGGGCCGATCCATCACGCGGCGGTCGACCCAGATCGGGAGACCGACCGGCAGGCCAAAGACGGTCACCCCGCCGAGCTCCATCCCGGTGATCGCCTGGGCTTCCTCGAACGAGGCGAACGAGGTGCGCTTGACGCCGAGCCGGGCCCGGACGACGCGGTTCACGTCGAGCCGGGTCGTGGCCAGCACGACACAGGCGGCGTAGCGGGGCGGATCGGACTTGCCCACGACCACGATCGTGTTGGCCGAGTCGCCCGGCGAATAGCCGTAGGCGGCACAGAACGCGGCCGTGTCGGCCAGCGCCGGGTCGCACGGGATCAAGTCGAAAGGCGCTCCGAGCCGGGTCAGCTCGACCTCGAGCGCGACGGCCACCGGATCGGGCCGGGCCATCGCCTCAGGCCTCGTAGGCGAGGCGGCCCTCGGCCACGGTCAGCAGGACCCGACCTGGCAGCTCCCGGCCGAGGAGTGGACTGTTCTTGCCCTTCGACTGCAGGGATCCGGCGTCGACCAGCCAGCTGTCCGAACGATCGACCACCACGAGGTTGGCCGGCGCGCCCTCGACCAGCCCCCGCGTCCCGGTCCAGCCGGCCGCTCGGAGGATCCCGGCCGGGCCGCTGGTCAGGGCGGCAATCGCCCGGCCGAGTGGCAGCCGGCCGGCGTCGACCGCCGCCAGGAGGATCCCGATCGCCGTCTCGATCCCACTGATCCCATTCGCTGCGAGACCGAACTCGACCGTCTTGTCCACCCGGGTGTGTGGCGCATGATCGGTTGCGATTGCATCGGCGGTGCCGTCGAGGACGGCCGCCAGGCAGGCCGCCGCATCGGCCCGGTTCCTGAGCGGCGGGTTCACCCGCAGGGAGGAGTCGTACGGCCCGGCGGCCCGGGTGCCGCCCAGCCAGCCGTCATCCTCGTCCTGCCAGGCCCACCCCCGCGCACCGGCGAGCCAGGTATCGGTCAGGCCCAGGTGGTGGGGCGTGACATCGCAGGTCACCGGCAGGCCGCTGGATTTGGCCCGACGGACCAGGTCCAGGGCGGCGGCGGTCGAGAGATGGGTGAAGTGGAGCCGGGCGCGTGGCTCGTCGGCGAGGACGTCGGCGAGGATCGCCAGGCCGCGCCCGACCGGCCCCGACTCGGCGGCTGCCGGCCAGCCGCGCAGGCCCAGGACCGTGGCGACCAGCCCCTCGTTCGCCTCGGCGCCCTCGGTCAGCCCGGGGTCCTCGGCATGGTCCACGACAGGCCGGCCGAGCATTCCGGCATAGAGCAGCCCATTGCGCAGGATCGTCGCCGAACGGATCGGCGCCCCGTCATCGGAGAAGCCGATGACGCCGCCATCGCTCAGCTCGCCGAGGGCGGCCAGCAGCTCTCCCCGGCGACCAACCGTGAGGGCGCCATAGGCGAGCAGCTCGACCGGCGAACCGGACGAGCGGGCGGCGCCAAGGACTCGGCCGAGCACGCTCGCGTCGTCGATCGCCGGGTCCGTATTGGGCATCGCGCAGACGGTCGTGAAGCCACCATGGGCGGCGGCGGCGAGACCGGTCGCGACCGTCTCGGCATCTTCGAAACCCGGCTCACGCAGGTGGGCGTGCAGGTCGATGAAGCCGGGCGCGACGATCACCCCGGTCGACTCGACCGCGGACGCCTCGGCGCCGTCGAGCCAGGTCACGGCCTCCAGGATGCCATCGTGGACGACGATCTCACCGGGACCCTCCCGACCGGTGCCTGGATCGACCAGCCACGCCCGGCTGATCTCGAGATCGGCCACGATCCGACCGATCTCGGATCCGGTAATCGTCGCGCTGCGCGGCTCAGCCACCGCTGGCCTCGGCCGAGCCGGCACTGCTTCGAGCGGCGGCGCCGGCCAACAGGTAGAGCAGGGCCATCCGCACGGCGACCCCGTTGGTGACCTGGTCGGTGATCACCGAGCGGGGATGGTCGGCAACCTCCGGGGCGATCTCGATCCCTTCGTTCAT
>JBBRIM010000135.1:0-7277 GCA_038221095.1 Candidatus Limnocylindrales bacterium | reverse complement strand
ATGAGCACGAAGCGACCGGCCTGCCGGAAGTCGGGCGACTGGCCCTGAACCTCGGCCACTCGCTGGGGCATGGCTTCGAGGCCGCCGCGGGCTACGGTGACGCGCTCCTTCACGGCGAGGCTGTTGCCTATGGCCTGCGGGCAGCCTGTCGAATCGGGGTTGCCCTCGAGCTCACCCCGGTCGATCGGGCCGAACGGATCGAGCGCCTCCTGACCGTCCTTGGCCTGGCCCCGGCCGGCGGCCTGGCCGACCTTGGGCTCAAGCGGGCAGATGTCATGCACGCGCTCAGCGCAGACAAGAAGCACGCCGGAGGGCAGTTGCGCTGGATCCTGCCAACGGCGGATTCCGTGGTCGTTCGCAGCGACGTTCCGACCGAGCTGATCGAGCGGACAGCCGACGAGCTGCTGGCACGGACAGGAGCCACTTCCCCATGACCCGGGTGCTCGTGCTGCAGGGGCCCAACCTCAACCTGCTCGGAACCCGCGAGCCCGGGATCTACGGCCGGGCCACCCTCGACGAGATCCATGCCGGGATCGCCGGCCGGGCGGCCGAGCTCAACCTGGCGGTCGACTTCTTCCAGTCGAACCACGAAGGGGCGCTGATCGACCGGCTCCATCGGCGCGACTTCGACGTGGCCATCGTCAATGCCGGCGGCCTGACCCACACGAGCGTCAGCCTGCGCGACGCGCTGCTGGCCGTGGAGCGCCCGTTCATCGAGGTGCACCTGTCCGACCCGGCCACCCGTGAGCCGTTCCGTTCGGTCAACTTCCTGTCCGACGTGGCCCTCGAATCGATCGTCGGGAAGGGCGCCCTGGGCTATTCGCTGGCGCTCGACTCGATCGCGCGCCGGGTCGCGGCCGGTGAGCTGCCCCGGTGAAGCGCAGCGCGCCAGAGTCGCCCGAGCTGGTTCGACTGCGGAGGCGGATCGATGCACTCGACCGCCGGATCGTGACCCTGATGAACGATCGGGCCGAGCTGGGTCGCGCCGTGGGCCGAGCCAAGACGGCGGCCGGGCGCCGATCCGTGCGCGACCTGGAGCGTGAGCGCGAGGTCCTCCTGCGGGTCGCCCTGGCCAATCTCGGACCGCTGGCCCAGGCCGACATCCTGGCGATCTATCGCCGCCTGATCGCCGCGACCCGGGCCCTGGAAGCCGGTGACTCCGCCCCCGAGTGAGCCGGCCGCCAGATGGCTCAGATTCGGGCGGTTGCGCTGCGCAGCTCCCCGACGAGCCGTTCGAGCGCGGGTACGTCCCGGCCGTCCCGGCCGAGCGCGTCGACCAGGGCCGACGCGACGATCACGCCATCGGCGCCGGCTCGAGCAATCGCCCGGACGTGGGCCGGCCGGCTCACCCCGAAGCCGACCCCCACCGGCACCGGCGACACCGCCTTCACGTCGCGGACGAGTTTGCCAACGGAGCGCGGCAGCGCTGTTCGGGCGCCAGTGACGCCAACCAGCGACACGCAGTAGAGGAAGCCACCGGAGCGGGCCGCCACCCGGGCCCGGCGACCGGGCTCGGTGGTCGGGGCGACGAGGTAGACGACGGCCAGGCCGGCGGCCCGGGCGACGGCCTCGAACGGGCCGCCCTCGTCGGGGGTGAGGTCGGCCACGATCACGCCCGACGCTCCCGCCGCGGCCAGGCCGCGTGCGTGCGCCGCGCCGTCACCGCCGCCGATGACCTGGTTGGCGTAGGCCATCGGCACGAGCGGCAGGTTCGGCCGAGCCGACCCAATTCGCTCGAGCAGCGCGACGGAAGCCGCAAACGTGGCACCGGCCGCCAGGGCGACCTGGGACGCTCGCTGAAGGGTGGCCCCATCGGCCAGCGGGTCCGAATAGGGCAGGCCCACCTCCAGCAGGTCGGCCCCGGCATCGGCAGCGGCGAGGGCGATGCGCAGGCTTGTCTCGGCATCCGGATAGCCGGCCACGATGTACGGAATCAGGGCGATCCTGCCCTGCCCCGCAGCTCGCTCGAAGGCAGCGCCGATCCGTCGGGCACCGGCCGTCTCGTTCGTGCCGCTGGCGCCCTGCCCGCTCATGACGGGCCGGCTGCCGGCTCAAGTGCCGCGAGATCCTTGTCGCCCCGTCCCGACAGGCCGACGAGGATGACCGTTTCGGCCGGATAGGGCGCGCCGGAACCTTCGATCCCCGCGATCAGGCGCGGGAGCACCGCGAAGGCGTGGGCGGTCTCGAGCGCCGGCAGGATCCCCTCGAGCCGGGCGACGTGCCGCAGCGCCGCGAGCGCCTCGGCATCGGTGGCGGCGGCAAGCTCGAGGCGGCCGCCGGAGGCGAGCGCGGCGATCTGCGGGCCGACGCCCGGATAGTCGAGGCCGGCCGAGATCGAATGTGCTTCGACCACCTGCCCGTCGACGTCCTGGAGCATCAGCGAGCGCGACCCATGGAGAATCCCGGGTGTGCCGCCGGCCAGCGCTGCGGCATGCCGCCCGGTCGCGATCCCATCGCCGGCCGCCTCGGCCACGGCCAGGCGGACGCCCGGTTCCGCGATGAACCGGTCAAGGATCCCAATGGCGTTCGAGACTCCGCCCACGCAGGCCAGGACAAGGTCGGGCAGGCGCCCCTCGACGGCCAGCACCTGGGCGGCCGACTCGTCGCCGAGGATCCGCTGCAGGTCGCGCACGATCGTGGGATAGGGATGGGGACCCATCGCCGAACCGAGGACGTAGTGGGTCGTCTCGACGTTGGTGACCCAGTCGCGCATCGCCTCGTTGACCGCATCCTTGAGGGTCGCCGAGCCGGACGTCACCGGCCGGACCTCCGCTCCGAGGGCCCGCATCCGCAGGACATTGGGCTGCTGGCGCTCGATGTCCTCGGCGCCCATGAACACGACGCAGGGCAGGTCGAGCAGCGCGCAGGCGGTGGCCGTCGCCACGCCGTGCTGGCCGGCACCGGTCTCGGCGATCACCCGCGACTTGCCCAGGCGCCGGGTGAGGAGCGCCTGGCCGAGCGCGTTGTTGATCTTGTGAGCCCCGGTGTGGGCAAGGTCCTCGCGCTTGAGGTAGAGGCGCAGGCGAGTTGGAATTCGGCCGGCCTCGTCGGCCCCCGGACCAAGCAGGCGGCGAGCCTCGGCCAGAGCGTCGGCGGCCAGGCGGTCGGCCCTGTAGATCGGCGTGGGCCGGCCCGAGTAGGTGGCCAGGAGCGCCCGGAACTCGGACCAGAAGCGGGGGTCGTGGCGCAGCTCGAAATAGGCCCGCTCGAGGCCTTCGAGGGCGGACATGAGCGTCTCGGGCACGTACCGGCCGCCGTATTCGCGGTTACAGCCCCAGCGACCCTCGGTGTCGGCCTCGAGCAACCCGGCGAAGACCGGGGTCGGCCGGGCGGGCAGGTTGGGCCGATCCCAGCGGGCGGCCCGGGCGCGCTTGGCGAAGAGGGCCACCCGGAGTGGGTCCTTGCGCGGGGGCTCGCCGGGGACCCGGATCGCCTCGACGCCCGAGGCCACGTCGACCCCGATCGCGGGGATCGACCGAACGGCGCCGCCGACGTTCGCCGGATCGAGGCCGCCGGCCAGGATGACCGGCAGGGCCCGCGCCACCGCCGCCGCAAGGACCGTCGCCGAGCGGGTCCCGGTGCCGCCCGGATGGGGACCGCCGGCCGTGTCGAGGAGGATCCGTTCGGCACCGGCGTCGAGCCAGGCCCGGCCGTCGGCGACCGCCGCGGCGGCGTCCCGCTCAACCGTGTCGGGATCGACCCGGCTGGGCAGCCGGACCGTCTTCCAGGTGGGCCGAGGAAGCCGCCCGACCAGGTCGCGGCGCTCATCGCCGGATAGTTGGACGACGTCGGGATCGAGGGCGGCGACGATCGCCGCGAGCCGCTCGAAGCCGGCATCGGCGGTGATCGCGACGATCCGCGGCCGGGCTGCTGCAGCGCGGCCGGTCCGGATAAGCGCCGCCAGCGCGACGGCCTCATCGATCTCCAGGGCACGAGGCGTGCCCGGGACGAGATTGAGACCGATCGCGTCGGCCCCGGCGCGCAGGGCGGCAAACACGCCGGCGGGGTCGGTGATCCCGCAGATCTTCACCAGCGGGACCCGGTCCTCGGCGGCCAGGTCGGCCGGCAGGCGGCCCGCGGCCACGAACCGGGCGGCCGCCGCGGCCGGATCGGCGGCCCGCATCAGGGCTTCCCCGACCAGCGCGCCGTCGAAGCCCAGGGCGCGCCAGCCGGCGACCGTCTCGGGCTCGCGCACGCCCGATTCGGCGATGACGAGGCGGTCCTCAGGCACGAACTCGCGCAACCGGACGGCTCGCTCGGGATCGACCTCGAGCGTCCGCAGGTCGCGGTTGTTGAGTCCGATCAGGCGAGCCCGGGTCGCGAGGGCCCGGTCGAGCTCACGCCGGTCATGGGCCTCGACGAGCGGCTCAAGACCGAGGGCCAGGGCGTCGTCCACCAGGCGGGCCAGGCGGGCCGCTGGGTGGAGGCTGGCCAGGAGCAGGACCAGGTCGGCCCCGGCCGCCCGCAGGAGCGGCAGTTGGCGCCGATCGACGACGAATTCCTTGGCCAGCACCGGCACGCTCACCGACGCCCGGACGCGGCGCAGGTCTTCGATCGAACCACCGAACCAGTGCGGCTCGCACAGGACCGAGATTGTCGCGGCGCCGCCGGCCGCGTACGCCCGGGCCCGAGCCACAGGATCGTCCGAGGCGGCCACGATCCGGCCGGCCGAGGGCGAGGCACGCTTGACCTCGGCGATCAGGCTGAGGCCGGGACCGGCCAGTTGCGCGACCGCGTCACGCGGCGGCGGTGCGCCGGCCGCCTCGCGTTCGAGGCTGCCCAGCGAGATTCCTTCGAGCTCGACCGCAAGGTCGGCCGACCGGCGTGCGGCGATCTCATCGACGACGTTGCGGCTGGGCCGGGCGATGGTCATGGCCTGACCCCATTTGCGGTGCGCAGGCGAGCCAGGAGCGCCCGCGGCGCGCCGGAGTCAAGGGTGGCGGTCGCCAGCCGCACGCCGTTGCCGAGGTCATCGACCCGCCCGGCGGCCAGGAGGGCGGCCCCGGCGTTGAGCAGGACGACATCGCGGCGCGGACCGGTCGCGCCGGCCAGCACCCCTTCGACCAGCAGCGCGTTCTCCTCGGGTGTCCCGCCGGCCAGCGCATCGGTCGCGACCGCGGTCAGGCCGAGGCCCTCCAGGACAGCTCGGTCGACCGTCGAGATGGCCACGCCGCCGGGGGTCACATCATGAATCACGCCCGAGCCGTCAAGGGGCAGCTCGTCGACAGCGCTGCCGTGGACCACGATCGCCCGCTCCTGGCCGAGGAGCCGGAGGACCTCGGCGACCCGCGGCGCGGCCGTTGCCTCGCCGACCCCCACCAGCAACCGGGCAACCCCGGCCGGGTTGGTCAGCGGGCCGACGAGGTTGAACGCGGTTCGCACGCCGATCTCGCGCCGGGTTGGCCCGGCGAACTTCATCGCGGGGTGGAAGCCCGGGGCGTACAGGAAGGCGAAGCCATCGCTGCGCAATGCCGCGGCCGCCGAAACCTCGTCGTGATCAGTCCGCACCCCGAGGGCTTCGAGAACGTCGGCCGAGCCGGAGCGCGAGGTGACTGCCCGGTTGCCGTGCTTGGCCACGGGCACGCCGGCAGCCGCCACGACCAGCGCCGCGGTCGTCGAGATGTTGAAGGTTCCACTCCCATCGCCGCCGGTCCCGACGATGTCCATCGCGCCGGCCGGTGCTTCGACCCGGAGGACCCGTTCGCGCATCGCTGCGGCAAAGCCGGCCAGTTCGGCGGTCGTCTCACCGCGCATCCGGAGCGCCACCAACAGAGCGGCGAGCTGGGCCGGAGTCGCTTCTCCGTCCATGACCGAGCTCATCGCGGCGTGGGCCTCGTCCATCGTGAGGTTGCCCCCGTCGATGATCCCGGCCAGGGCCGCCCGAACGAGTTCGCTCATCGGCCGGATCCGCTGGATTCGGCCATTCCGCCGGTCGCAAAGCTGCCGCTGACCTCATCAAGTCGACTCGCCTCACCCTCGCCGGCCAGGCGCAGGAAGTTGGCCAGCAGGTGCGGACCCTCCGGGGTCAGGACCGATTCAGGATGGAACTGGACGCCCTCGAGCGGCAGTGTCGCGTGGCGCAGCCCCATGACAACCCGATCCTCTTCGCAGATGGCCGAAACACGCAGGACCGCCGGCACGGTCGCGGGGTCGACGGTCAGCGAGTGGTAGCGGGCGGCCATGAACGAGGGCGGCATGCCCTTGAGGAGACCCTCACCGTCGTGGCTGACCTCGGATGCCTCCCCGTGGACGAGCGTGGGAGCCCGCACGATCGTGCCCCCGAAGGCAACCGCCAGCGACTGCATTCCGAGGCAGACCCCGAGGAGCGGGATCGACCGTTCAGCCGCGACCTCGATCGCCGCGACCGACACCCCGGCCGACGAGGGATCGCCGGGCCCGGGCGAGATGACGATCCCGCGCAGCTCGCTGGCCGGATCGGCCGCCAATGTCTCGACGCCGGCGCGATCGATCGCGTCGTTGCGGAGGACCCGCACGTCCGCCCCGGCGGCCTGGAGGGCCTGGACGAGGTTGAACGTGAACGAGTCGTAGTTGTCGATGACCAGGATCATCGGCTCGGCCCCGATTCGGCTGGCTGGCCGGCTGCCAGCTCGATCGCCCGGCGGAGCGCCGCGGCCTTGTGCTCGGTCTCCTCGAACTCCCGCTCCGGGACCGAGCCGGCCACGATGCCGGCACCGGAATGGACGTGGGCCGTGCCATCCCGCAGGACCGCGCTCCGGATCGTGATCGCCGTGTCGAGGTTGCCGTCGTAGCCGAGGTAGCCCACGGCCCCGCCGTACAGCCCCCGGCGCGCCCTCTCGGCCGCGGCAATCAGCTGCATCGCCCGCACCTTGGGCGCGCCCGAAAGGGTGCCCGCCGGGAAGACCGAGCGAAGTGCATCGAGCGCATCGAGCTCGGGTCGCAGTCGGGCCTCGACGTGGCTGACCAGGTGGAGGACGTGGCTGTAGCGCTCGACCTCCATGTATTTCGTGACTCGGACCGTGCCCGCCCGGGCCACCCGTCCGAGGTCGTTCCGGCCCAGGTCGACGAGCATGACGTGCTCGGCCTTCTCCTTCGGATCGCGCTGGAGCTCCTCGCTGCGCTGCTCATCCTCGGCCGGCGTTGCCCCACGCGGCCTGGTCCCGGCGATCGGATGGGTGGTCAGGCGGTCGCCCTCGACCTGCAGGAGCAGCTCCGGGCTGGCACCGACCACCTCGAAGCCCGGCGTTCGCACGAAGAAGAGGTACGGGCTGGGGTTGATCTTGCGCAGGGCCCGGTAC
>JBBRIM010000134.1:0-7320 GCA_038221095.1 Candidatus Limnocylindrales bacterium | reverse complement strand
GGCAGATCGTGGCGATCCCGAGCTCGGCGTAGGCCAGCGCCCGCAACGGGTCGTTGATCTTGGCGATGACCTGGCCAATCCGGAAGGCCTCAGACGCGAGTTGGGCGGCCATGATGTTGCGGTTGTCACCCTCGGTCAGGGCCAGGAACAGGTCGGCATTCTCGGCCCCGGCCCGGCGCAGGGTGTCCTCATCGGTACCGTCGCCGCGCAGGGCGGCGCCCTTGAAGGAACTGGGCAGGCGGTCAAAGGCGCGGGTCGAAGTGTCCAGGATCGAGACGTGATGGCCGCCCTCGTCGAGCATGACGGCAAGCATTGCTCCAACTCGGCCGCAGCCCACGATCACCGTTCGCATCGAATCATCCTCGTGCAGCCTCGCCGATCGGTTCCCGGATCACCCACACGGCGCAGCGGGCGTTTGAAAAGACGTATGGAACGGTGCGCCCGATGGCGAAGTCGCCACCGAACCGCTTCCGGAACGGGAGTCCCAGGATCAGGACGTCGGCCGCTCGTTCGCTCGCCTCGTCGACCAGCGCGGCGCCCACGTCGCGGGCCTGCAGGAGCACCGTCTCGATGGCCTGATGTTCGGACTCGGCAATTCCCTCGACCGCGTCGAGGACCCGCTGGGCCTCCTCGGACCGGCTGGCCACGTCTGCCTCGAGGGGCAGGCTCCAGTCGATCTCGACAACGTGGACGGCCACCAGTTCGGCCTTGCCGGCCTTCGCGGCCTGGCAGGCAAGCCGGACGATGCGAGCATCGCCCGGGCCCCCATTGACCGCGAGGACCGCTCGGTGAAAGGGCGGTTCATGGGTGTCGGGCACGCCGGTCACGATACCACCCCGCGTGCTCAAGAACCGCTCAAGGCCGGCGGTGTCGGATCAGCTGGTGGGCTCCGATGCCGGCGGCGGGTCGAACCGGTTCTCTTCATCGCGCCGGTACGGAGCGCTCACGACCACCGTGTGCGGTCGCCCGACGAGCACCGTCCGGAGCCGCTTGGCGGACTGGTTGTACAGGATTCGCTCCCACCAGTGGCGGGCGACGTACTCGGGGATCACGACGAAGGTGATTGGTTCGGACTTGTCCGGCGGCCAGGCTCGATCGAGGACATCGAGATAGGCAAGGAATGGGCCGGTCAGCGCCCGATAGGGCGACTCGACCACGACAAGGGGCACGCCCGGCACCTGGCGTTCCCACTGGGTCCGCATCCGGATGGCGGCCTCGGGGTCCTCGGACACGAATACCGCCCGCACGTCAGCGCTGATCGAGCGGCCCACGTTGACCGCCTGGATCACCGCCCGCGTCAGTCCCGGCACGGGGATGACGACGCGTTCTTCGCGTTGGGGCGGCTGGGACACGAAGTCCGGGCGGATTGCGACCTGCCGCTGGGCGGCGGCGTACTGGTGCTGGATGAACAGCATCATGGCGACGAGGGTCGGGATCAGGATGATCACGAGGTAGGCGCCGTTCTGGAACTTGACCGAGGTGACCACGATCAGGACGATGAACGTGAGCAGGCCGCCGAAGGCGTTGATGCTGGCTCGCCACCACCAGCCCGGCTCGCGGGTCACGAACCAGTGCTTGACCATGCCCGACTGGGACAGGGTGAAGCACACGAAGACACCGACCGAATAGAGCGGAATCAGGGCGTGGGTGTCGCCGTTGAACAGGACCAGCAGGCCGAAGGCGATCGCCGCCAGTAGGACGATCCCCCACGAATAGGCCAGCCGGTCGCCCCGGAAGCTGAACTGGCGGGGCATATAGCCGTCCTCGGCGAGGATCGCCGCCAGCCGCGGGAAGGCGTTGAAGCTCGTGTTGGCGGCCAGGAACAGGATCAGGGCCGTGGCGATCTGGAACAGGTAGAAGAGCGGGCTCGTGCCGAAGATCGTGCCGGCGACGAGGGCGACCACCGTCGGTCCGCCGCTGTTGTCGATCGAGGGCACGATCGCGAAGGCATGCGCGACGACCGTGATCCCGATGAAGATGATGCCCAGCAGCAAGGCCATCGTGATCATCGTATTGGCGGCGTTCGTCGCCTCCGGCTTCTTGAAGGCGGGCACACCGTTGGCAATCGCCTCGACGCCGGTCAGGGCCACCGATCCGCCCGCAAATGCCTTGAGCAGCAGGAAGATGCTGAGCTGTTCGGTGGCGCCCAGCGGCACGGCGTCGGCCTGGGGGGGCAGCGGATGGGCCGTGCCGGTCACGATCCGCATGACGCCGCCGATCACGATCAGCATGGCCAGGCCGACGAAGAGGTAGGTCGGGACGGCGAAGATGTTGCCCGACTCGCGCAGCCCGCGCAGGTTGCCGATCGTGATCAGGGAGATCGACACGAACGCGATCTCGATCCGATAGTCGTAGGCAGCCGGCAGGATCGACTGGATCTGCTGGATCGCCGATGCCGTCGAGACGGCGACGGTCATGACGTAGTCGATCAGCAGGGCCGCCGCCGCGATCAGCCCAAAGATCGGGGCCAGGTTCTGGCGGGCCACGATGTATGCCCCGCCGCCGTTCGGATACGCCCGGCAGACCTGCCGATAGGAGAACGAGACAATCGTCAGGAGCAGGGCAATTGCGATCGAGACGCCGATCGAGTAGGCCAATGCCCCGGCCGCTCCGGCGATGATCAGGACCCGCAGGATCTCCTCGGTGGCATAAGCCGACGAGCTGATCGCGTCCGAGCTGAAGATCGCCAGGGCCTTCTTCTTGGCCAGGCGCTCGCCGATCTCCTCCTCGCTGGCCAGGGGTCGTCCAAAGACCAGGCTGCGCGCCCGGAAGATCAGCCGGCCGGCCGGGGTCAGGGGGATGCTGGCCGCCTGCTTGGCCACCATCTGGCCGGGCCCGGTGTACCGGAAATAGGGGGAGTGCGGACGCTCGACCCGGACGCGCCGATCGGCGAGCTTGCGCCCGGGTAGGGGCCGGCGGCCGCCGATCATCCCGCCCCCGCTATTCCGACGATCTCCACCGGGCCTCCGTCTCGACTGCCTGCGACAGCGAAGGCTACCACTCGGCTTCCCTCACCCTCAGGCACCGAAGCCCAGCCGGGCGATCCCCCGCGCCGGCAGCTTCACGGCGCGCATCGCCCGCTGGGTCCCCTCGATGTCGTAGTCGGCTCGAATCCAGGTCACGGCATCACTCGTCGAGTCGAGGATCAGGGCGCTCGCCCGGGGATCGCCGTCGCGTGGCTGGCCCACACTGCCCGGGTTGATCAGTGCCCGCCGACCGGCCAGGACCAGCGTCGCGCCGGGCCGGGGCAACCCTGAATCGAGCGGGCCGCGCGCGTCGGCCGTGTCGGTGACGTAGGCGAACGGCTGATGGGTGTGGCCGAATAGCCCGTAGGGCGTCCCGAGCAGCGCCAGGTTGGCCGTCGCGACATCGTCGCTCACGATGTATTCCCAGGTCGGATCGCGCAGGCTGCCGTGGACGAGGCTGTACGAACCTACGCTGAGCCGCGCCGGCAACGCCGCCAGCCAGTCCCTGGTCGCGGGCGTGATCACTCGCCGGGTCCACTCCATGGCGGCCCGGGCATCGACGTTGAAATCGTCGATCGCGGCGTCTCCGGTCGCTGCCAGGTCGTGATTGCCGCGGACCCCGATCGCCCCCCGCTCCCGGAGCCGATCGACGACGGCGTCCGGATCTGGTCCGTAGCCGACGACGTCGCCCAGATGCCAGACCGCGTCGACCGACCCAAGCGCGGCCAGGATCGTGTCGAGCGCCCGGATGTTGGCATGAATGTCGGACAGGACGGCAATGCGCATCAGGGCGAGGGTAGACGGTCGCCCGCCGCAAGGGGGTGCTTGCGCCGCTGGCCCGGATCGCGGGGATAGGAGGCGGGCGTCGCCCGAAGCTTCTCCACGATCACGAGGACGTGATCGTCCAGGCCGGCAATCATCACCGGCCGGACGAACGGGGCACTGCCGCCGAGCAGGTCGAGCGCAGGGCCGGCGGCCGCCAGCTCGGCGTCAAGGGGCTGCCGCTTCCAGGCGATCAGCAGCCCACCGGGGGCGAGCAACGGCAGGCTCATCTCGGCGAGTTCCGCCATGGGCGCGATCGCCCGGGCCACGACGGCAGGCCAGCGTTCGCGGTGGCGCCGATCCGCAGCCAGGGCCTCGGCCCGACCCGCGAAGACGCCGACAGCATCGCCGTTTCGGCCGGCCTCGGCCACGACTGTGGCGGCGGCCGTCAGGAAGCGGGCTTTCTTGCCCACGCCTTCGACCAGCAGGACATGCCGGGCCGGCAGGGCGAGGGCCAGGGGCAGACCCGGGAAGCCGCCGCCGCTGCCCAGGTCGAGGAGTGCCTCGATTCCTCGTTCGCGCAGGACCGCCAGCGCCGTGAGGCTGTCGAGAAGGTGCTCGCGGACGGCGGCCCGGGGATCGCGGATCGCGGTCAGGTTGATCTGCTGGTTCCAGGCCAGCAGCAGGCGCAGGTGATCGATCAGGCCGGTCCGGGCCGGTGTCGGCAGGTCAGCCAGGTCGAGCGCTCGGAGGCCTTCGTCGAGCAGTTCGAGCGCCTCGGCCGGCAGGGGCGGCAGGCCGTCGACGCGCGACGGGAGCGGTTCGCGGTCGTGGTTCATGGATCCTCCGCAATCCGGGGAGGTGAACCGTCCGCTAGCGCTCCCGGCGTCGACGTATTCGCGCACCTGAGGTCGTTCGGTCTTCCGCGCCGTGCCAGGTTCCGGTCCGAGTTTCCCCGGGCCCCCGGTGCGTCACGTTACCCTGCGGCCCCGTTTGGGTGCGGATGCTGGACGCTACGGGTCCGGCCCGGGCGCGTCAACGGGGTTATCCACGAAGTGCACAACGGATCAGTCCAGTTCGTGGACAACCCCGCGATCGGACGTCGCTCCGGTATCCTCGCCGGCCTCGACCTCATCCTTTCGGTGGGCTTGGTGCATCGCCCGGATGACCGCGGATTCCTCGAGCAGGACCTCCTCCGCAGCGAGCGCAGCCGCCAGCGTCTGACGCAGGACGTCGATCTCGACCTCGGCTGGCCCGGGCAGCGCCAGGACGAAGCTGGAGCCCGAATCGGGCACGGAAGCGACATCCAGCTCACCGCCCATCGCACGGGCAAGCTCGCGGGCGATGGGCAGGCCCAGCCCGGTCCCCGTGATCCGGGCATGGCCGGGCAGCCGGAAGAAGCGCTCGAAGATCCGCGGACGGTCCTCAACGTGGATTCCCGCCCCATCATCTCGAACCGCGATCAGGGCGACCCGGCCGTCGAACCAGCCGGCAAGCTCAACCGTGCCGCCCTCATCGGTGAATTTCAGGGCGTTGCCGGCCAGGTTGGTCAGGATCTGTTCCACTCGCCGCCGATCACCGACCGCTGCCCGGATCCGGGGCGGAAGGTCCGAGCGCAGGGCCACGTTGCGCTGGAGCCCGATCGGTTGGAGGGTTCCCAGCACCCGCCGGCCGACATCGGCGACCGAGAATGGAGCGAGTGCCAGGCCGATGTTGCCGGCCTCGATCCGGCTTATCTCGAGGAGATCACCGACCAGCTCGCCCATCGATTCGACGATCTCCCGGCTCCGCTCGAGGAAATCGCGCTGGACCGCGGGATCGTCAACTCGTCCGTCGGCGATCAGTTCGAGATAGCCGGCCAGCCCGGTCAGCGGCGTACGCAGGTCGTGGGCAATCGTCGAGACGTAGCGCTCGCGCTCCCGATCTCGGGCCTGCATATCGGCCATTTCGTGTTCGCCGGCCACCTGGGCACTGACCAGGGCCAGGGCGACGGCGGCATGGCGGGCCATCTGCCGAGGCAGCCGCCCGGCGACCCCGTCCAGGGCTGCGGCGGTGGGCAGGTCGAAGCCCAGGACGACCCGACCGCTGCTGGGGATCTCGATCCACGCGAAGTGGTGGGAATCGAGCTCGCCGTCGCCGGACCTGGCCTCCGCAGCAGGGTCACGGCCGCGGGCGATCGAAACGCTCGCTGGGCCCGTCGCGGCACGTTCGGCGCGGGAGCCGGGCGAGCGGGCGTCGAGCCAGGCCGCCAGGGCCAGCGCATCGGCCGGGTCTTCGCCCTCGGCCGCGCCCACCGAGATCCGGCGCTCTCCGGTAGCGGACAGGACCGCCGCCCGACGGGCACCGACTGTGTTGGCCAGCAGCCCGAGCAGCCCGGCCAGCCGAGCTTCGGCCGGCAGATCGGCAACCAGGATGTCGAGCGACCGGGCGAGCAGGGTGGTCTCTCGCCAGGTCTGCCGATCGTCGACCCGGCGCGAGGTGATCCGGCGCTCGACGAAGGGTGGTGGCGCCCCGACGGACGGGCCGGGGCCCCGGCGGTTGGCGGCTGGCTCAGTCATTCGTTCGATCGTGGCAACTCGAGCCGACAGGCGAGATCACCCGAACGTCCTGATCCCTCCGGCGGGCGCGTCATTGCGCGGCCGCTGGTTCAGGCCGGTCGGCTGGATCCACGCACCGGACGGCCCAGTGTGCGCCGGACGACATCCACCACTTCGTCGACATACGCGTCCGATTCGCCTCGCTCGGCGGCGGTGCGCACACAGCCCCGCACGTGGTCTTCGAGAATCATGATGCTGACCGAGTCGAGGGCCGCCCGCAGCGCGGCGGTCTGCTGGAGGATGTCGACGCAGTATTCCTCGCGCTCAATCATTCGGGCGATCCCCCGGACCTGGCCTTCGACCCGGCTCAGCCGGCGGACGAGGTTGGCCTTGTCCTTCGAGTAGCTGTGCCGGAAGTGGTCGGGCGATTCGACGGATGGTGGCATGGGACGACGGGACGTGGTCGAGCTTGACATCGTTGCGCCATGATACCCCCCAGGGGTATCGCCCGCCATTCGCGGGCTGCCCGTTCGCCGAACGGCCTGAGTCGGCTAGACTGACCTCCGATGGACCAGCGCGACGATGCTCCGGAAGCCCCGCGCGTCACCGACGCCGGGCCGGCATTCGCCCACGTGAGCGAGGCCGAGTTCGCCCGGATACTCGACTACTACCAGGTCCGCTGGGAGTACGAGCCGCATACGTTCCCGATCCTGTGGAACCTGGCCGGCGATCTCCTCGAGAGCTTCTCGCCCGACTTCTTCCTGCCCGAGATGGACCTCTACGTTGAGCTCACCACGCTCCGCCAGAAGCTCGTCCGCAAGAAGAACCGCAAGCTGCGCCGCCTGCGCGAGCTGTATCCGGAGCTCCGGATCAAGCTGTTCTACGCCCGCGACTTTCGGGCCCTGATGCGCAAGTACGGCCGGCTCGAGCTGGCCGACGAGCTCAGTGGCACGGCCGGCCATGTCACCCCGATGCGCAGCGCCGCGGCGATGCTGGCCGGCCCGTTCGGCGTCGAGCGCCTCCAGGCTGCTAGCCCCAACCCGCCGGTCGCAGCC
>JBBRIM010000133.1:0-7345 GCA_038221095.1 Candidatus Limnocylindrales bacterium | reverse complement strand
GCCGGTGACGGGCGATGGTTGCAGGTCGCCGACCCGGGCCTGGACCCATGCGGCGTCCAGGACGTACAGGCCGCTGTTGATCTCGTCGATATCGAGCTCGTCCTCGGTTGCGTCCTTCGCCTCGACGATCCGTTCGACCTCACCTTCGTCGTCGCGGACGACCCGCCCCAGCCCGCCCGGATCGGTGGTCACGACGCTGATCAGCGAAATCGCGGCACCGGCCTCGCGGTGCGCAGCCAGCAGGGCGTCGAGCAGGTCGACCTCGACCAGGGGTACGTCGCCGGACAGCACGAGCAGCTCGCCCGTCACGGACGTCGGTGTCGCGCCGGGGAGCCCGGCCAGGGCCGCGAGCGCGGCCGCCAGGGCATCCCCGGTCCCGCGCGGTTCAACCTGGAGAGCCGTATCAGCCCGGGCAGACACTGCGTCACGGACCGGTTCGACGGGCGGTGACCAGACGACCAGCGCCCGGCTTCCGGTGGCCGCTTCGGCCGCGTCGAGGACGTAGTCGATCATCGACCGGCCACAGATCGGGTGGAGCACCTTGGGCAGTCGCGACTTCATTCGCGTGCCGAGCCCCGCGGCGAGGACGATTGCCCGTGTGCGCGCGAGCTGCGGTTGGGGTGTCATGCGTTGGGCGGAGCGTAGGGGCCGCCCCTCCGGGGTGTCAAACGACAAGGGGGGCCGCGCCCGAAGTCAGCGGTAATCAGGCCGTTCGAGCCGCGATCAGCTCGATCTCGACACGGGCGCCCCTGGGCAGGCCGGCCACGCAGATCGTGGAGCGGGCCGGCGGCGGATCGGGCATGTACCGGGCGTAGACCTCGTTCATCGCGTTGAACTCAGCCATGTCGAGAAGGAAGACCGTGGTCTTGACGGCGTTGGCCAAGGACAGGCCTGCCGCATGGAGCACGGCGTCAAGGTTCTGCAGACAGCGTTCGGTCTGCGCGGCAATATCCGCCCCGACGAGCTGGCCGCTGGCCGGATCGAGATGGACCTGGCCCGAGCAGAACAGGAAATCGCCGACAGCGATTGCCTGGCTGTACGGCCCGACGGCCCCCGGCGCGTCGGTGGTGGCGATGGCCTGGCGATCCATGGGCTTCACTCCTCCGGTTTGTGCTGGTCTCCCCGCTATCTTGACCGTGACGGCGACCGCGGGCGCGACCGCGGGCGCGACCGATGTGCGCGACCGATGTGCGCGACCGATGTGTACTCAGTACCGCAAAACGTGGGAATCGAGCCAGACCGGGGCTCCAAGTGGCCCCGACGAGACAGCACCGGGATGTCGCAGTCACCATCAGGCGCGTGGATCAACCCAGCCCACGCTCAGCCCGGTGACCAAGCGGACGCTGGCACCGCCCGAGCGCCGCGAAACCGGCTCGATTTGACCCGTTTGCGGTACCCAGTACACATCCCAGTGGGCAACTGAACCTCAAGAGATGGAGCGAGCGAAACCTGCAGCCGATCGGCCCCGAGTTCTGCGCCCATCCGTGATTCATCCCGAGGATGTGATCAATCTCGCGCCCAGGATGTCGTCCGATTCCCACTTGGGAAGCCCCAATTGACATTGATGTTGAGTTTCAACTCTAGTGAACCGGCGCGCCGGCGATCACCGTGGCGTGCACGAATGGCGGTCCATCGCCCGGCGCTACCAGCGAACCGGCCGCGAGGGCCGCGGCCACGACTGCTCCCGCGGCTTCGGCGTCGGCCGCTGATGGATACAGGATCCACAGGGTCGGGCCCGAGCCGGACAGTCCAATCGGCCGGCCAGTGAGCCGGGCAAGGGCACGTCGAAACGGCACGATCGCAGGCACGATCGTGACGGTCGCCGGCAGGAGATCGTTGGCCGAGGCCAGGATCCCCGCCCGGTCATACAGCGTCCGGGCAGTGAGACCGCGCTGCAGCTCGCGGGCGAGGTGTTCGGAGGTCAGCCTGGTCGAGCCGTTGAGTGGCACGCCGGCCGCGGCGGCCGCGGCAAGGGCCGCGAACACAGCCGGGGTGGGCACCGCGATCCGGGGAGTTACGAGCAGGACCCCGGGCGGCTCGCCCCGGATCACCCCGGGCAACGCCGTGACCTGCTCGCCGCGGCCCTCGACCAGGGCCAGGCCGCCGGACAGGAAGAACGGCACGTCAGAGCCGAGCCGGGCGGCCAGACGCCGCCGTTCGTCGCCGGACAGGACTGCATCACCGCCGGCGCCCCACGCCTCGAGCGCACCATCGAGCGCGGCAGCCGCGTCGCTGCTGCCGCCGGCCAGCCCGGCTGCGACGGGGATCCGCTTCTCGAGCCGGGCGGCCAGCGGCGGGCTCGGCAGCGCACCGCCAAGCGCGGAGCGTGCCGCAGCAATCGCGTGCAGGACGAGGTTATCTGCCGCGGGGCCGAGCGCGGCCCGGTCGGGGGCATCGGCGACCACGTGGAGGGTATCGGCCGAGCCGGCTGCCGGCGCCAGCGACAACCGGTCGGCCAGGCCGAGCGGGGCCATGATCGAATGGAGCGCGTGATAGCCGTCGGGGCGCCGGCCGATGACGGCCAGGGTCAGGTTGAGCTTGGCCGGGGCGAGCCGAACGACCGGTCCGAGCCGGCGGGCAGAATCGGTCACCTGGGCGTCTCCCGTGCGGCATGCCGGCCACGCTCGTCCGCGCCGATCGGACCGATCGCCCCGAGCAACCGGATCCACTCCCCCACCGCGACCGTCTGGGGCCGCCGATCAGGGTCGATTCCGGCACTGGCCAGAGCGGCCACAATCCGCTCCGGGGGCACGGGCAATTGCCTGGTGAGGACGTTGTGGATCATCTTGCGCCGCTCTCGAAAGGCGGCCTGGACGAGACGCCATAGGGCGTCTTCGGTGACCGGATCCAGACGGTCGTCCTCGTCAAACGGTTCGATCACGATCACCGCCGATTCGACCGCGGGCGCCGGCTCGAAGGCGGTGGGCGGCACCTTCAGGGCAATCCGGACGGTCGCGTGGTATTGCACGTAGACGGACAGGTAGCTCAGGCCGCCGGGCCTCGCCGCGATCCGCTCGGCCACCTCGCGCTGGACCATCAGGACCAGCCGCCTCGGACGGGGTGGCTCACCCAGGAGCCGGTGCAGGATCGGGCTCGTGATGTGGTAGGGCAGGTTGGCCACCACGTCGTATGGCTCGGCCAGCAGGTGGGTCAGCGGTTGGTCGAGTGCGTCACCTTCGATCAACCGCAGCGAGCCCGTCTCGGACGGCGACGCGAGGGCAGAAGCGAAGCGGCTTCGGAGCAGGTGAGCCAGCCCGGGATCGAGCTCGACGGCCGTCACGTTGGCCCCTGCCTCGAGCAACCCCCCGGTCAGGAATCCCAGGCCCGGGCCGATCTCGAGGATATTCCGGCCAGGCACGGCTGCGGCCTCCGCCAGGATCGCCTCGAGGACCTCCACATCGGCCAGGAAGTTCTGGCTGAGCGAATGCCGCGCGCGGAGGCCCGACTCGCGCAGCGTTCGGCGAACGGCGGCCGGGTCGATCCGGGCTGGACCGGCCGGACTCATCGGGCGGCCAGGGGCAGGTTCGGCCGAGCGTCGAGATCGAGTCCGGCCCGGGCACCGGCCAGGAATCGGCGGGTACCGGCGGCCCCGATCAGTGCCCCGTTGTCGGTGCACAGCCCCGGACGTGGGACATGGAGGGGCAGGCCGAGGGCCTCGGCCTCGCCGGCCAGCCTGGCTGCCAGCACCCGGTTGGCGGCCACGCCGCCGCCGACCACGATCGAGCGGGCACCGATCGCCCGGGCTGCCCGCGCCGTCTTCCGGGCGAGCACGTCGATCACCGCGTCCTGGAAGCCCCAGGCCAGCTCGGCCACGACCGCCCCCGGCAGCCCGATCACGGGATCGTCGAGCGCCAGGCCTGCCGCGGCCCGGGCGCCATCGATGATTCGCCGGGCAGCCGTCTTGAGGCCGCTGAAACTGAAGTCGTAGGTGTCACCGAGCCACGCCCTCGGGAAGACGATGTTCCGGTCGACGGCCCCGGCCGCAGCCTGCATGATCGCCGGCCCGCCGGGATAGCCCAGCCCGAGCAGCCGGCCCACCTTGTCGAAGGCCTCGCCGGCCGCATCGTCGACGGTCTCGCCGAGGAGACGGTAATCGCCGTGGTCGCGCATCTCGGCCAGAAAGGTGTGGCCGCCCGACACGACCAGGGCAACGAGCGGGAAGATCGGCTCGGGCCGGGTTGCCTCGCCGGGATCGAGCAGCCAGGCCGCCTCAACGTGGCCGTCGAGGTGATTGACCGCCACGAGTGGCTTGCCCCGGACCCAGGCCAGCGCCTTGGCGAAGTTCAGGCCGACCAGCAGGGAACCGGCCAGGCCCGGCCCGTACGTCACCGCGATCGCGTCCACGTCCGACCAGGCCACGCCGGCATCGTCCCAGGCGGCGTCCAGCACGGGCACGATCCAGCGCAGGTGGGCGCGGGCGGCCACTTCGGGCACGATTCCGCCGGTCCCGGCATGGAGGGCGACCTGGCTGGCCACGACGTTGGCCCGGATCTGGCGGCCCCCCTCGACCAGCGCGATGCCGGTCTCGTCGCAGCTCGATTCGATCGCCAGCAGGAGCGGTCCGTTCATACCCTTCGATCCGTCCCCGGCTCGGCCGGCGGATCGGCCTGGCGCGGTTCGCGTGCGTGCTCCAGGTCGGCTCGTCGTTCGGCCAGCCGAGCGACCTGCTCAGGCGAGCTGAGCGGCTCGGTCGTCATGATCAGGGCGTCTTCGTTGTTATCGCTGTAATAGCGTGGCCGGATTCCGACGGGGCGGAACCCGAACTTCTCGTACAGCCGACGAGCCGGCAGGTTCGACAGACGGACCTCGAGGGTCGCCTCAGTCGCCCGCCGGTCGATCGCGATGTCGAAGATCGCGACGAGGAGCCGCTCGGCGAGACGGTTCCGGCGCCACGCCGGCGCAATCGCAAAGGTGGTGACGTGGGCCTCGTCGACCATCAGCCACAGGCCCGCGAACCCGGCCAGCTCGTCGCCGACCCGCACGACCAGGTAGTGGGCGAGCTTGTTCGTCTCGAGCTCCGTCCGGTAGGCGTTGGCCGGCCAGGGCGCGCTGAACGACGCCCGCTCGATCGACTGGATGGCCGGGAGGTCGTCGAGCCGCATCGGTTCGACGATCACCCTTACCGGGGGTCGCGCGACCATTCAATCCTTCCGCTCAGGCTGGTCACGCCCCGGGGCAGGCTGACGTACTCGGGCACGAGCCGGGCGAGATCGTCGGCCGCGCCGGTCGCCAGGCGCTCGCTGCCCAGGCGGAGCAGGCTGACGCCGAGCCGACCGAGGGCGATGCTTCCCCGGGCGAGCGCGCCGGCCGGCGCACGTCCCTCGAGGTCCACCGCCAGCAGCTCGATGTCCGGCGCGAGTTCGGGCTCCGTGCCGGCCGGCAGCAGGCGCGGGCCGCCCACATCCACCAGGACCCGGTCGCGCGGACCGGCCGGCAGGAGCAGGGCGCGCGCCGCCAGCGCCGCCGCCGACCCAGCCGGGCCGCTCGATGACGCGGCCAGCAGGGCGGTCGACGTCGCGATCCCCACGATCGGGATCGCCAGCGCGTGGGCGAGTCCCTTGGCCGTGGCCAGGCCCACCCGCAGGCCGGTGAAGGCGCCCGGCCCCGTGCCGATGACGATCCCCCCGAGATCGTGCGGGCCAAGTCCGCCGGACTTGAGCAGGCGATCGAGGCCCGCCAGGAGCTCCTCGCCGTGGCGCTGGCCCGACGGCCAGGCGGCCACCAGCGGCTCACCGGCCGGTTGCTCGACGGCGATGACCGTGTGGCTCGTGGCGGTATCGATCGCGACGAGTGGGCCGCGCCCGCCGTGGGTCACGGCAGGGCCTCCAGGTAGCGCTCGAGGTCCGCCTCGGTCGCGGTCAGGCTGATCGTCCGCGCCTCGTCGGCGGCGCCCACGATCACGATGTCGAGGCGGGCCGCGGGCAGGGCCGGGCCGAGCCGTTCGGCCCATTCGACCAGGCTGACCCCGGCGGCCTGGCGCTCATCGAGGAGGCCGTCGGCGAGGGCATCGAAGCCGTCCTCGAGGCGGTACAGGTCGAGGTGGAACAAGGGCAGGCGGCCCGCGTATTCGGCCATCAGCACGTAACTCGGCGAGTTGATCGTGGCGGTCACCCCAAGGCCCGCCCCGAAGCCCTTGGCCAGCTCGGTCTTGCCCGCACCAAGCTCGCCGTGGAGCGCGATGAGATCGCCGGGACGAGCGGCGGAAGCGAGCGCGGCGGCGAGGGCGCGGGTCGCTTCCGGCGAGGCCGAGTGGACCCGTCGCTCGGCGGGGCCCGAACGAGTGACTGGCATGGGCCGAGGGTACCCGAACCGGCCGCCGGCCGATCCCTTGCTCAGCTGAACCGCTCGAGATCGGGAATCGGCACGATCACGACCGCGCCGTCATCAAGCTCGACCGAACCAGCCTCGAGCTGGACCCCCGCTGGGAACCGTCGCCGGCCGGCCGAACCGAGCCAGCGACCTTCGCGACCGGCCAGCTCGCCGTGCCGGATCCGGACCCAGTCGGCTGCGACGCTCGGACGGTCGAGGGGCGGATCGACGACCAGCATGGGCGGATCGGACACGATCCCGACCGCGCGGCCATCGAGATGTTCGAAGAGCTTCCACAGGGGGCCGGGGATCGGCCGTCGGAACGTGCCGTCGAGAACGAGCACGGCGAACGGCGCGATCGCCTGGAGACTGGCCCGCTGGCGGGCCTCGGACGCGACCAGGTCACGCAGGTCCTTGCCGGCCAGCCCCGGCACGACGATTCCCCGGACGCCCATCGCCCGTGCCCGACTGATTGTCTCGGAGTCGAGCCGCCCACCGACCACCAGGATCGAGCCGGCCCGGCCGACGTCCAGGCTGCCCCGCAGGCCTGCCTCGCCGCCGACGAGCTCGAGCCGGCCACGGGTTGGGCCACCGGCCGCAAACGCCCCGGGGATGCCATGGCCCGCCAGCGAGATCCCGATCCCCCGACCGGGCACAACCTCGCGGACGATTCCGGCGGCCGGCGCCTCGAGCAGTTCGATGTGCTCACCGCTGACGACCTGCCAGCGGTTGCCCTCGGCCATCAGCACCTCGCCGGCGGACGTGCGCGGCCGGCGCCGGCGGACGTTCCCACCGGGTTCGTGGCCGTCGCCCGGCCACCAGTCACCGGGGGAGAGGGCCGGGGCATCGTGGGTCTCGGGCACCGTTGGCGGGCCAACCTCGAGGCGGGCGTCGCGCCGTCGTTCGGCGAGTCCCAGGCCGGCCGTCACCGGCTCGCCCACCCCGACCAGGATCCGATCGCCCGGACCGAGCTCGAACCAGGTGCTCGGAGCCGCGATCACGAGCGGCCGGCTCGGCACGGTCCAGCCGGATGGGG
>JBBRIM010000132.1:0-7384 GCA_038221095.1 Candidatus Limnocylindrales bacterium | reverse complement strand
TCTCGATCGGCCGGGCTCGGCCCATCCGCGCTTGCTTCACGGCAGTCAAATCTCGGCGTGACCGCCCCGGCAGTCTGTTGGCCGTCCGTCTCGGCCATCACCGGCCGGATCAGCCGGAACTTCGGTGGATCCGGGCTAAGGGAGCCGGGTGGCTCCACCGATGGCGCCGGGCCGTCTGTAAGGACTGGACGGCGGCGCCCGGCACGATGTGTGTACCCAGTACATCAAATCAGCGGAATCGCGTCGATTCAGGTCGATCCCGAAGGGCTGTCCCGGCCTTGTGAGGGTCACGGAGCCGCGTTTCATCCCCATCCAAGCGTGGCCCGGGACGAACTTGATCGAGCTGGCGGTAACGAACCCCGAGAACGACTCGAATCAGCACCATTCCGAGCCGAAATCAGCCCCTTTTGATGTACTCAGTACACACGTCGACAGTCGCGGGGATGACCCTTGGTCCCTTGCGCAACCTTCTGTGAACGTGCACCGTCTAGCTAACGATGAAGGGACTCGCCGGATTGCTCTGCGTCCTCCTCGCTGGCTGCGCGACGCCGCAGCCATCCTCGGCGAGCCCGTCCCCGAGTGCGAGCATCACCTTCGATTGCTCACCCGTATCTTTCGACTGCTCGCACATCTCTAGGAGTGCCGTCCTCACGGCGGTGGCGGGTCTCGGCTACCCCGTGAAAACCATCACGATCGGCGGGTTGGCTCGCGACTGCGGCGTACCGATCCCTCCGGCGACAGACCGCCCCTGTCCCCGTCTACCCGCGGCTTACGTGAGCTTCGAGGGCACCGACAAGATCGCCGAGGTCGAGCTAGGCAACGTTCCGGGCGGGTCGCGGATCTACTCCGTCCTTGGCTTCGAAGCGTTTACAGACTCCCCGCCGCCCTGAGCCAGACCGTTCCGCGAACTTCGTCATATCACACGTCGCCGAAAGCCCGCCTGGAGCGGCGCCGATATTGAGCTGCGCCTGGGCCGCAGGTGGGGATGGAGGAGGATGTGATCGGCGGCGATATTGCTGGGCGCTCTGCTCGTGGCGCTGCCGACGCTGGGCGTCTGGGTGGCTGTAGCGGGCCGTGACCACTCGCCGTCCGCGAATCGTACCGGTCGTCCTGTTCCTCGTTGGCGTGTTGACCACGCTGCTTGTGGGTCCGCTTGTGGCTCCGAAGGGCTATCGGGGCTGGACCTTGCTCGAGCTCGACTTCTACATCGGCTTGACGCCGGGCCTGGCGCTCGTGCTCGGGTGGGTCGTCATCCGTCTGCCCCGCCAGTCACACCCGTCCTTGCGCCTGAGCACGGCCGTCGTGGCGGCGCTCTTCTACGTCGTGATGACTGCTACTGCGTATGGGTACCTCGTGCTGAACTACGAGGCGGCGCTGGCACCTTCGCCGTTGCCCGCCCCCGGGCCGGACTGGTTCCTGGGCGGGATCCTCCTGGGCGTCGGGGCGGCCCTAGGAGCTTCGCTGGTGGGCGGGCTGGCCCTCGCCGTGCTGGGCCGCCTGCGGGCCCTGGCGATCGTGCCCGGCATCGTCGTCGGGTACGGCGGCGTCGTCCTCGGGTTCACGGTGTTCGAGAACCTGTACCACACGAGCCTCCTCTGAGGGTTCAACGACGGGCAGGGAGGGACCGGCCACGTTTACTCTTTGGGGGGTTCAGGCCAGCCCGAGGGCCACGTGGGGTGACGACACGATGGCAAACGCAGCCCTTCCCGACGGCTACCACAGCGTCAATACGATCATCAACGTGCCCGATGCCGAAGGGCTGATCCATTTCCTGGAGGCAACGTTCGAGGCCACGCAGTTTTTGGCGCGCGGGACCTGCTGCCGGACGGCCGGATCGGGCACTCGAGGGTCCGCATCGGCGACTCGGTCGTCATGATTGCGCAGGCCACCCAAGCTGCTCCTGCCCGTCCCTGCGTGCTCTTCGTCTACACGGACGACGTGGACTCCGTCTACCGCGCGGCACTCGGTGCGGGCGCGGCGTCGATGCTCGATCCGACGGACCAGGCATGGGGCCGTGGATCGGCCATCCATGACCCGTGGGACAACCGCTGGTGGGTCGCTACGCGATCCGCCACCTAGCCGTGTGGCTCGCCCTGGCGGGCCGAGATGGGGCCGCGGCAGGCGTCGACGAAGAACCGCCACAGGCGTTCGAACGAGTCGGGGGTTGAGTCGGTTCGTTCCGGATGGCACTGGACACCGAGCAGGAAGCGGCCGTCGACTGCTTCGAAGCCCTCGACCAGCTCACCCTCGGGACTGGCCGCCCAGGCGCTGGCGGCGAGCCCCGGCGCCAGGTCGGCTGCCCGGATCGCCTGGTGGTGGTATGAGTTCACGGTCGTGGCGCCGGCCCGCGGGTTGGTCGGCTTGAGGATCCGGGCGAGCCGGCTGCCGGGCACCAGCCGGAGCGGGTGCTCCCGAGCCGGGCCGTGGCCCCAGCCGGCCCCGACGTGGCCGTCGACATGCTGCAACAGCGTACCGCCGGCGAAGATGTTGATCGCCTGGAACCCGCGGCAGACGCCCAGAATTGGGATGCCCCGGCTACTCGCGGCGGCGTATGCCTCGGCCTCGAGAGCGTCCCTTGCGGGTTCGAGGTTAAGCGAGCCCTGGTTGGGACGTCCGTAGCGGCCCGGGTCAATGTCCGCCCCACCCGACAGGAGCAGCCCGGCCATGCTCGCGAACGCCGCCTGCCGTTCCGGTTCGGTGCTCGTCGCGTCGAGCAGGATCGGTTGGCCGCCATGGCGCTGGACCGCATCGGCGTAGAGGGTGTTCTTGCGCGCCGCGATCTCAGGCTCGGCCTGGATTGCCGGGTCCGCGACGGTGACGACGATTCGGGGGACGGCAGGCATGGCCCGAGGATAGCCGGTCGGCGGGGACCGATCGACTACCGGGATCGCGCCACGCTCGTGGCTCTGGGTTTCGATCCGGCTCCTGGCCTCCGGGGCCGCAGGAAGGTGGTTAGCTGCCTCGATGCTCGCTCCATGAGCATCCGGAGCACGAAGCCGGGCCTTGAGCAGCCGGGGCCGCCGCCGGCGCCGTCGATCCCAGGCGATCGCGTGAGCTCCACGCACGATTTCGACCTCGACCGGCACCAGGGTCCAACCGGGCAATGGTCGAGCCGGCCTTGAGGACGGCGCTCACGCTCAGGGTGCTCATGCAGCGAGCATCGGCGGGCACAACGGCGCGGCGCACGCCCTGGGCGGGAGCATTCACCGCCGGGCGCCCTTCCGTTCCGGCCCCTCTCGTTCCGGAACCGCCTGGCGCCCTTGCCCGGCCTGTCAGGCACGGGTCCGGACTGACCCCGGCGCCGAAGACCGTCAGCGCCCGAACATCTCGGCCAGGTTGACCGTCGCGAGGCCGGCCTGGTTGAGGCCATCGACGATCCCGGGCAACGCCTCGAGGGTATGAACGCCGCCGAGGTGGAGCAGGATGATCGAGCCGCCGCTCGCCCGCGAGAGCACCCGACTGACGATGTCCTGGGCAGTCGGTCCGCCCTGGGCCGACGGCGTCGCGTCGTTCGTGTCGATATCCCAGAGGACCGTGTAGCCGAAGCCGGCCGAGGCCACGGCGGCCCGGATCGTCGGGTTCTGAGCCCCGAATGGGGGCCGGAAGAATGGTTTCGAGGTCAGCCCGCTGGCCGCCTGGATGGCGCTCTCGGCCGTCGTCACCTGGCTGCTCACCTGGGCCGCCGACAGCGAACCAAGGGCGGCGCCATCGTTCGTCGCGTTGCCGATCGTGAACAGGTCGGGATGGGTCCCCAGGACCACCATCAGCTGGCCGGTCGCCGGATCGGAGCCGACCAGCCTGGCGGTCACGAAGATCGTCGCGTGGACCCGGTGGGCCACCAGCCAGTTGGCGATGTCGAGGCCTGATCCCGGGCTGTCAAGGTTGAAGGTGAGGGCAATGTCGTTGCCACCCGGCGACCCCCGGGTCACCAGCAGGCCGCTGCCGTCGGCCGGCGGGCTGGCCGCCGGCGGGATCGACGGCGCAACGGGTGGGGTCGGACTCGGGCTGGGATCCGCCAGCCCGTTGCCGTCGTTGTCGACCAGGCCCGGATAGATGGTCAGGCGCCAGCCGATCTCGAGGTGGTTCGGGTTGTAGGTTGGCTTGTCCGGGTCGAGGCCGGGATAGGCCTTTCGGTTCCAGTAGGCGATGCTCCGGCCGGTCGTCTTGAACCGTACGCCCAGGTTCAGCAGGGAGTCGTTCGGCTTCACGACGTAGGTCAGGGCGGTCGGCTGGGGTGTCGGCGTCGGAGCCGCGGTCGGGCCCGGGCTGCTGCTCGGCGATGGGCTTGGACCGAGAGTGGCCGCGGGCAGACTCGACGGCGAGTCGGTCGGGACGATCGAATGGGCGGGCAGGTCGCCCAGGCCGCAGCCGGCCAGCAGGACCAGGACCAGCGATCCGGCCATAAGCCGGGCCAGCTGCAGAGCGGCGCGTCCAGGCATGCCCGTGAGACTCGACATCAGGGCGCCAGTGTGACGCGATCCGCTCAGTCGAGGTCGGCCGAGGGAGTATCGACCGGGGTCGGCTCCTGGAGTGAGAACTCGGCGGCAACGGCCAGTCCCTCGGCCGCCGTGGCAATCCACGCCCGACCGGTCCGCTTGGCGACGTAACAGGCCCGGTCGGCGGCCAGCAGGACCGACTCGGCCGTGTCGCCGTCGGCCGGGAAGGTGGCCACCCCGATCGACGCGCTGATCAGGGCGCCACTCTCGGCCCAGCGCGGATCGAGTCCGACTTCGCCGACCGAGGCGCGCACCCGGTTCGCGACCAGGAGCGCCCCGGCGCCGTCTGTCCCGGGCAGCAGGTAGGTGAACTCGTCGCCGCCGTAGCGGAAGACGAGGTCGCTGTCGCGGCCGGCCCGGACGAGCGACTCGCCGATTGCCCGCAGGAGCCCGTCGCCGGCCTGGTGGCCGAGGGTGTTATTGACGGTCCGGAAATCGTCGAGGTCGAGCATGATCAGGCTGAAGTGGTCACCCTCTCGAACGCGCTGCGCGAGGACCTCCTGGAAGGTGCCGTGGTTGAGCAGCCCGGTGAGATCGTCCGAGCGCGCCCGGATCTCGACACTGCGGTAGACCTCGGCGTTCTGGAGGGCGATCGAGACCTGGGCGGCAAAGAGCTTGACCAGTTCGAACTCGTCCTCCGTGTAGACGTCGTCACGGCCGAGCCGTTCGAGGGTCAGGACGCCGTGGGCGCCGTCCCGGTCGCGCAGGGGAACCACGATCAGGCTGCCGTCGACCGCGCCAAGGTCCCGGAATGGGTTGACCCGCTCGTCGGCCTTTTCATCAGCGACGAGGGCCGACTCGTTGTGTTCGACTACCCAGGTGGCGATCCCGTTCTCGCCCGGCTGCCACGCCTCCAGGAACAGGTCGGCGTGCACGCCCCGGGCCGTCAGTGGCTTGAGCAGGCCGGTGATCGGATCGACGATCTCGATGGCGATGTTGTCGTAACGGACAAGGCCGGCCAGGCGATCAGTCACCTGGTCGAGGATCTCCGCCGGGTCGAGCGTCGTCAGGATCGACTCGGTGATCAGGAGCAGGGCGCGCTGGCTGCTCAACTGGCGCTCGAGCGCGGCCGACTGCTCGCGCAGGCGGCTGGTGGTGTCGGCGTTGGCCATCGCCTGGGCCGCCAGGCTGGCGTAGATCACGAGCAGTCGAAGGTCGTCGTCGGTGAACTGGTGGAGGCCCAGCTTTGACAGAACGACGACGCCGAGGACCTGGTCGTCGAAGGTCATCGGGGCGAGCAGCATCGATTCGTCGAGGTCGGCGTCCGTCCCCGGGATGGTGGTCGCCCGTGGGTCATTCGACGCGTCGGGCAGCATCTGGGCCACGCCGTGCTGCGCGACCCAACCGGTGATCCCGGCGCCGACCTGAACCCGGAGCATGTCGCCCGTCTCGATGGTGTACTCGCCGACCTGGCCACGGAAGGCGACCGGGACCATCTCCTGGTCATGGATCCGGTAGACCCGCACGTTGTGGTAGTCGATGATGTCGCGCAGCTCGATGGCGATGGCCGACCCGATCTCCTCGGCCGTGCCCAGCCGGTTGAGTCGCGCGCCAAGGGCCTGGATCGACTGGAGCTGGGCCGCCCAGGTCGCCATCTGGGCGTAGTTCTGGGCCGTCTTGATCGCGACACTGCCCTGCGCTGCGAATGCGCCGATCGTATCCAGCTCGTCGTGGGTCCAGTAGTGCGCCCGGTCGTGGTAGACGCACAGCAAGCCGAGCAGGGTGTCGCCGTCGAAGAACGGCGCGGCGCAGATCGTGTCGAAGCCTTCCTGGATCACGGCCGCTCGCATCGTCACGCCGAGCGGGTCGTCGGCGTAGTGAACGGCGAAGCGCGGAGCGCGGGCCGCCAGCGCGGTCGCCGGCACGGACGGGGTGGGGAAATCCCGGACCGAGCCGAGATAGGCCGCCGACAGGCCGCGGGCGACCTCGGCCACGATCGTGCCGTCCGGACGGCGCAGGAAGACGGCGGCTCGCTCAGCGGCAAAGAGGACCATCGCGTGGTCAACGATGCCGGCCATGATCTGGTCCAGGTCGAGCTTGCTGCCGATATCACCGGCCACCCGCCGAAGTGCCTCGAGTCGGTGGACCTGTTGGTTGGTCTCCTCGAGCAACTGGGCCCGGGCGACGAGGCCGCCGATCAGGCCGGCCAGGGCGGTGGCCGTCTGGGTGTCGTCATCGGTCAGCCCGCCGGCCAGTTCCGTCCCGATCACCAGGACACCCCATGCCCGCCGCTCGCCTGGGATCGGCGCGATGATCTCGCAGCGCGACTCGGGCAGGATCGGTCCATCAGGCCGGGCGAGGCCGCGGCTCCGCTCGGAGAGGATCGTCCGGTTCTCGTCGAGCGCCCGGCCGGCCGCACCAACCGCTGCGGGACGCGTGCCGCCGTGACTCAGCGCCGAACCTTCGACCGCCCGGGTTTCGAGGGTGGCGTCGTGCCAGTGCAGGACGGCCACCGCGGCGTGTCCGTAGGTGGTTCGAACGAGGTGGACAGCGCGGCCCAGGGTAAGGTCGAGGTCGTGTCCGGACGACGCCAGTTGGCCGAGCTCGGCGATCACCTGCAGGTCGAGGAGGTGACGTTCACGGTCGCGGGCTGACCTGGGCGGACCCAGGGTGGCGCTCAGCGCGGTGCGCCCGGGCGCCCCGCGCCGGGTCGCCCGATGCCGGTCCGGGTGGCTCGCGCCCAGGACGGTCAGGGCGGGCGGCTGGACCGCGGATCCGGCGCGGGCGGGGCGACCACCTCGGCCGCGCGGACCGACCGATGAACCGGCTGCCGCAGCGGCACCGAGGAATCGCTGAAGATCGCCCAACCGATAGCGCCGGTCGCCGCGTGGATTGATCCGGTAGTAGCGCAGGCGGCCCTGGTCGCTCCAGGCCCGGATCGTGTTCGG
>JBBRIM010000131.1:0-7447 GCA_038221095.1 Candidatus Limnocylindrales bacterium | reverse complement strand
GGATACGGCCTGGCGCCTCGCGGTCGTATCGGGGGTCCTCGAGGCGGCCTACTTCACATTCCTTTCGGCGGCCTACAAGCGGGGCGACCTGTCCCTGGTCTATCCGATCGCCCGAGGCACCGCCCCCGTCCTGTCGGTAGGGGTTGGTGTGCTGATCCTGGGCGAGCGACTCGGGCCGGCCGGCTGGATCGGGGTGAGCCTGCTCCTGGCGGCCATCCTGGCCCTTCAGCAACCGTGGTCGTTCCTGCGGCGCGGAAGTCAGATGCCGCGCCACGTCCGCGAGGCTGTCGCGTTCGCCTTGCTGACCGGGGTCACGATCACGTCCTACTCGGCGGTTGATCGAGATGGTGCTCGCCTGGTCGATCCCCTCTTCTACGCCGCCATGCTCTGGACGTTCACGACGGTCTTCCTGCTTGGCTGGATCGGCCTGCTGATCCAGCGCGACCGGCGCGATCTGCGCCCGCCCCTCGCCCAGGGGGCAACCGCCGAGTTGCCAGCCGCCCTGGGCCGAACCTGGCTACGGGCCGGCGTCGGCGGCGTGGTCACGGTGGTCGCCTACCTGCTCGTGCTGGTGGCCTATCGCTACGCGCCCCTGACCGCGGTCGCGCCGTTGCGCGAGTCGGCGATCGTGATCATCAGTGGCTGGGGCTCGTTCAGGTTGAAGGAAGCACGGGGTCGACGTGACGCCACGATCCGGATCGGCCTGGCGGTCGTGATCGTCATCGGGGCGCTGCTCCTGGCAAGCGAAGGCTAGGAGCCGCCTTCGTCCCCCGGCTTGATGGGCACGGGCACGGGCACCGGCATGGGCCCGTTCACCCGGACCCGGCGGCTCGGCAGGAACCGGTCCAGCCGGAGGTTCACCAGGGCAACGCCGCCCAGGATCAGGGCGCTGGCCAGGAAGATCCGGGCATCGATCGTCTCGCCCAGGACTGAAACGCCCAGGCTGACGCCCACGACCGGCATGAGGTAGGTGATCAGCGACAGCCGGGTCGGTCCGAGGCGATGAACCAGGCGGAAGTAGATGAGGTAGGCGAACGCCGACCCGAGCACGCCCAGCCAGGTCACGGCCAGGATTGCCTCCGGTCGAGTTGGCAGGTGGATCGGGCTCTCGAAGGCAACGGCGAGGCCGGCGATGACGACAAACGCGATCGAGACCTGGAAGAAGGCCGGGATCATCGGCCGGAGGCCGCGGACCTGGCGACGGACGAAGACATTACCGGCCGCGTAGGCCAGCGATGAACCGACGAGGGCCAGCTCACCCTTCCAGGCCTCGTCCCCCGTGGGTGACCCGAGGCTGCCGCTGACAAGCACGACCACTCCGCCAAATCCGACGGTCAGGCCGACCAGCCGGTTGAGTGAGATCGACTCGTCGTCGAGAGCCAGGGCTGCCAGGACGAGGGTGAACAGGGGGGTGATCGCCTGGAGCACGGCGGCCAGGCCAGAGTCGATATAACGCTCGCCCCACGCGATCAGGCTGAACGGGATGACGACGTTCAGGAGCGCCATCACGCCCAACTTGGCGTAGGTCGCCCGATCACGGGGCAGGCGCTCGCGTGCGACAGCCACCACGGTCCCAAGTACGGCACCGGCGATCCCCAGCCGGCAGGCCACCAGGGTGAGTGGGCTGAGCGACTCGATCCCGATCTTGATGAACAGATAGCTGCTGCCCCAGACCATCGCCAGGATCAAGAACAGGCCCCAGTCAAGCCGGCTGATCCGAGTCGTCATCGGGGCATGATAGCGATGCTTGGCCTACTCTGCTAGGCCATATTGCGATCCTGGCCGGTCAGCGGAAGTAGCCCGTCAAGTCGAGGACGAGGTTCGTAGCCTGGCCAGCCGCGGCCTTGTACACGAACGAGGCGTGGCCGCTCCCATTGACCGGCCCGAAGAGCCCGTTCGCCCTGATGTCGCCGAGCGGGAAGTTCATCGTCGAGGTGGCCGGCAAATTGGTCGGGTCGGGCGTCATCGCCACGAAGCCGGCGGCCGTCTGGCCGACCACGGTCAGGTTGCCGACGACGGCGCCGGCGTCGGTCGGGACGCCCCAGTGACCGCCCACCGCCAGGGTCCGCGCGACACTGGCGTGGAAGACCCCGCTCAGGCCGGTGTCGACCGTGGTCCGGGTATCCATGATCCGGCTCGGATTTAGCGGGTAGAAGACCAGGCCGGTGCCCAGGTTCGGGGCGAAGTAGCCGGTGATGTCGAGGAGGACGTCGGTCGTCGCCCCGGCCGCGGCCTTGTACACGATCGACAGGGCGCCGCTTCCGTTGAGCTGGGTCGCCACCCCATTCGCCCGGGTATCGCCGAGCGGGAAGTTCAGGTTGGAGCTGCCCGGGGTGGCGTTGGGGTCGGGGGTGACCGCCAGGAAGCCGGCCTTCGACTGGCCGGCCACGGTCAGGTTGCCGGTGATCGCCAGGGCGCCCGGCGGGATGGAATTCAGGCCGGTCACCTGGAGCGTCCGCGCCGTCGAGGCAACGAACCTGTTGGGCAGGCCGATCGCGAAGCGGGTGTCGAGAGCACGCACCGGGGTGATCGGGAAGTAGGTTGCCTGGCTCGTTCCGGCCACGAAGTAGCCGGTCACGTCGAAGATGAGATCAGTCGTCTTGCCCGCACTGGCCTTGTACACGGCAGCGAGCTGGCCACTCGAGTTGAGGGGGATCGTGACGTTATTGGCCCGGTTGTCGCCGACCGGGAAGTTGAGGGTCGAGGAGCCCGGGCTGTTGGTTGGATCGGGGGTGAGCGAGATGTAGCCGGCGGCGGTCTGGTTGGTCACGGTCAGGTTGCCCGTGACGGCGACGGCGCCGAGCGGGATCGTGCCCAGTCCGGCCACGGCAAAGGGCTCGGCCTGGCCGGACACGAACTTCCCGGCAAGGCCGGACAGGCCATTGCCGCCGTCCCCGCGGCTGTCGACGATCCGGATCGGGCTGATCGGGACGTAGGTCGTTCCGATCGTGCGCAGCTGGTTGACCCAGGTCGACCAGCCTCCGCCGGCGTTGACGAACGCGTCGGCCTGCCAGACCGCGTTGGGCACCTGGGGGTCCTGGGCGACCGTCGTGTAGTCGCCCCACTCGGTGCCGCTGTAAACGGCCGCCCCGGCCTTGATGAGCGAAGCGGCGCTGATCGAGTCAACGGCGTCGGTCGGCAGCTGGTAGACGTCGTAGCTCGAGGCGAAATCGCCGGCCGTGGCCGACGACTGGTTGAACACGGCGTGGAGTGTGCCGTTGCCCGACAGGCCCACTCCTCCGACGTACGTGTCGCGACCGAGGGCGTTGATCAGGAAGTCCTGGACCAGGCTTGGTGGTGTCGCCAGGTCCACGATCGAGGTATTGAGCTCGGTCACCCGGACGCACAGCCGGTCGGCGCTGTCGCCGGCGGGATGGCACGGGTAGGTCGAAACGGTCACCAGCTTGTTGTTCTGCCAGGCCGCGCCGGTCAGCCGGTTGTCGATATCGCTGGTGATGGCGACCGGACCGGGCTCCTGGGGCAGCAGCCCGCCCAACGGCAGGGATGGGCCGGCAATGCCGTAGCTGGCGAGGTCGAAGCTGGGATTGAACGTGATCGACGATGCCGCGGCCGTGCCATTTGCGTTGAAGTACTCGAGGTCACCCGAGCCGTCGTTGGCCTGATCGATGAACTGGAGGGCGGTTGTCACCGCCGGGGCCTGGCTCGCGACCAGGATGCCGAAACGAGTGGTGTCGCTGGTCGCGTAGCCGGCGATCGGGCTGTGGGTCGCCAGCGCCGACCAGTCGAGGGCCGCCGCATAGCCGGCGGCGAAGTTGCCGAACCTGCACTGGCTCACGAAGAGGTATTGATTCGCGCTGACGCCAACCTTGTCGGTCGACACGCCGATCGTCGGCATATCGAGCAGGACGTCGTCGGATTTCAAGGGGTAGACGTCCCACGTGCCGGTTGGGTCGGTGGTGCGCGAAACGGCCAGGTCGATGTAGCCGTGGCCGAAGTTGGCGTTGGCGTCGCTGATGCAGTCCCAGCTCTCCTCGACGGCCAGCCAGCGGGCGTGGACCGGGTCGTACATCACGCGCGGCGACGACACGGTCCGTGCACCTGCCTGGAAGAAGGCAGCCAGGCCCAGATCGGGTACCGAGAGAACGCCCTGCCGATTGGTGAAGCGGATCCCGGCGTTGACCACCTGGACGACGTTCTCGGGGCCGACCGCAACCGATGAGTCGGACGGCTCGAGGTTCGTGTGGGGTCCACCCGAGGCGAAGCCGGCGAAACCGGGCTCACCGATCGCCGGAGCAGCCGTGGTCGTGGCCAGGACCGGCGGGGGCGGCCCGGCGATCAGCGGCCGGCCGGCCGGCCTCCTGGTCCCCGCCGCGGGTGCCGGCAAGGCGCCGATGCGACTGCGCGGGACCGGACCGACGGATCGAACGGCGGTCCGAACGTCGACGCTGAGCGCAGCCTGGCGCGCCATCGGGGCCTGCTGGCGGACGGCCCGGGGATGGGCCGTCAGGCTCGCGGCAGTAACCACCGGGGTCAGGGTCGTGGCGACTGCGGACGTGCCGATGAGCAGAAAGGCGGCGAGCGCGGCGAGGCGGCGGGGCAGCGGGTCGAGGCGCATGAGGTCCTCCAGGGCGGCCGATCCCGGCGGCCACGTCCCGGCCAGCGTACGGCACCCGCCTGCCCAGCGCGCAGCCGAGGTGGTCCGGGCGAGACCGTCAGCTCACTGGAAGTAGCCGCTCACGTCGAGGATGAGATTGGTATGGGCGGCCCCGATCGTGCCTTTGAACACGAGCGCCATCGTCCCCGAGACGGACAGCGGTACGGTCACCCCGTTGGCCCGAATGTCGCCCAGGGGGAAGTTGAGGGTGGAAGTGGCGGGGTTCGGTTCCGGGGCCAGGGTGATCGCGGCATATCCCCGGGTCGACTGATTGACGACGGTCAGGTTGCCGGTCAGGGCAAGGGCGCCGGCCGGGATTCCCCAGTGGTCCGTCGCCGGGAGGGTCCGCGGGCTGGACGACGTGAACACTCCCGCGAGGCCGGAATCGGCCGCGCCGGCTCGCGAGTCGAGGACGCGGCCCGGGTTCAACGGATAGAAATGGAGGCCGGTCAGTCCGGGCGCGTAGTAGCCGGTCACATCGACGATCACGTCGGTCGTGGCGCCGGCCGCGGCCATGTACACGATCGAGAGCTGCTTGGCCCCGTTCAACGGCGCCGTGAAGCCGTTCGCTCGATTGTCACCGAGCGGGAAGTTCAGGTTCGAGGCCGGCGGTGCCGAGGTTGGATCCGGAGTGATCGCGAGGAAACCGGCTTTCTTCTGGTTCGTCACGGTCAGGTTGCCCGTGATTGCTGTGGCCGAGACCGGGATCGTCACGCCGTCGCCGACCAGGAAGGTCTGGGGCGTCGCAGCGACGAACTTGGCCGGTGTGCCGCCCGGCTGGCCGATCCCGCTGACCGAGTTGAGCAGGCGGAACGAGCCGACCGGGTGGTACGTGGCCGAGCTGTCGTCGGGCAGGAAGTAGCCGGTCACGTCGAAGAGCAGGTCGGTCGTCTTGCCGGCGCCCGCCTTGTAGGTCATCGACAGGCTGCCCGTGCTCGAAAGCGGAATGGTCACGTTGTTCGCCCGGGTGTCGCCCAGCGGGAAGTTGAGGGTCGACGAGGTCGGGTTGTTCTGGGCCGTCGGCGTCACCGCCACGAACCCCGCCGCGTTCTGGCGGGTGACGGTGACGTTGCCGGTGACAGCCACCGCCTGCGCCGGGATTCCGGGCAGGTTCGCCACCGGGAAGGTACGGGCGAGGCTCGCGTGGAACTTGCCGGCGAGGCCGGACTCACCCGATCCGTCCCGGCTGTCGACGATCCTGGTCGGGGTGATCGGGACATAGGTCGTGCCGGTGGTCATGCCCAGCTGGCTGACTGTCGTCGCCCAGTAGTTGGCGCCGATGCTGTAGGCACCGCCCTGCCAGACGGCGTCAGCGATCTGGGGATCCTGGCCCATGCCGACGTACGCGCCCCATTCGGAGCCCGGGTAGGTCCCGCTGCCAGTGTGCAGGGTGAAGACCGGACTGGCGTGGTTGGCTGTGTCGGACGGCCGCTGGTATTGCTCGAACAGGCCCGGGAAGTTTGTTCCGGTCGTGTTCGACTGAGAGTAGATGATGTCGAGGATGCCGCTGCCGCTCACGCCGAGGCCCGGCATGTACGTGTCGTAGCCGTTCCGGGCGAGCAGGAAATCCTGGCCGATCGTGGGTTCAGCGGCGGCGGTGGTCGTGTTGACCTGGCTGACCCGGACGCAGTCCCGGGTCGTGCTGTCGCCGCTCGGCGTGCACGGATAGGTCGCCGCCCAGCTCAGCTTGCCGGCCCGCCAGATCGCATCCTGGGGATAGCCGTCGACTCCGTTGACGATCGTCGCCGGGGCGCCCGGCTGATGGGGAGCGGGCGGCGTGGCGAAGGGGGCCACGATCGCGTCGAGGGTCAGGTCCCAGAATCCGCTGACGGAGACCGTCTGTGCGGTCGTCCCGGCAAAGCTCGTGACCATCGCATCGTCGACCATCACGTTGTTGGGCACATCTGCGGCGACCGCTCGGCCGATCGAGAAGAGGGTGCTGGTGGTGGCCGGAGATTGCAGGGCAAATCGTGCACCGAGGATCGTCGGGCCGTTGACATTTGAATCGTGGGCCGCGAATTCGCTGCCGGGCAGTGAGATCGACTTGTGGGCCATGGCGTCGGTCCAGTTGGCAATCTGGAAGTCCGCCCCGTACGCGGCCAGCGAGGACGGGTCGGCACACGATCCATCGTTGGCGCTGCCGCCGTGGGTCATCCGGGCCAGGTTGTTGGAGATCGCCAGCTTGTCGGTCGACGTGCCGATCGAGGGACCATCGGGGACCAGGTCGGTGTACGACCAGAAGTACAGGTCCCAGATCCCGGTCGGATCGGTCGTGCGCGAGACGGCCAGGTCGACGAAGCCGTGGCCGAACTGGGCGGTATCGCCGGTGAACGAGTTGATCAGGCAGTCCCAGGTCGTCTCAGTTGCCACGAACCGGCCATGCAGGCCGTCGTAGATGACCCGTGGCGAGCGATCGAAAAATGGCGTTGCCACGTTGAAGAGAATCGGAACTCCGACATCAAGGATGTTCCCGCCGGCCCGGTCGGTGATCCGCATCGCCAGGTTGGCGATCTGGACGACCTGGTCCGGCCCGACCGCCACGGTCGAATCGGCCGGCTCGGTCGTCAGACTCGCCTCGTTGCTCGTGGTCAGGCCACCGATCGGCGCGAGGTGGTTGTCGAGGGCGCTGGTCAGGGTCGCCTGGACCGGGCTGGGAGCCGCCAGGGGCCGGACTCCAGCCGGGCCGGTCGCTACCGAGGGATCCGCGCCGGCTGGCGTCAGCCGCCCGTTCGAGCCAAGGGCAGCGCTTCGGGCCTGGACCGATCTGGGCGCCCGGGCTGCTCCACTGGCATACAGGTGAGCGGCCGAGACACCGACTCGCGTCCAAGGGGA
>JBBRIM010000130.1:0-7457 GCA_038221095.1 Candidatus Limnocylindrales bacterium | reverse complement strand
AATCGAGCGTCCGATCATGGACCCAGGCGGATTTCAGCCTGTGCCTGACCCCAAACATCGGGTGCATCCAGAACACCTACCCGTGGCTGGACATGACCGCCCGGGCCAACGGCACGGCCAGCGGGAGTGTCGGCTGACCTGACCGGTTCGCGGGGCAGCGCGGCCGTCCGTCGGAACCGGCTGATCAGCGTTCCCGACCCGACGGTCACATGGGTGGTGGCAATGTGGTGCGTGGCCGCACCGGCAAGGGCCTTGGGGCCGGGGATCGGCGCGCGCGGGAGGGTGTCCGCGTGGTACAGATTGTCCACCGAGCGGCGGCGCCCACAGGGAGGGTGCGCCGCGTGTCCGAAGACGACGTCCTGGACCGCCAGGACGCGTGGAGTGCATGCGCGCATTGGCGCGGAGAGGGGCTCGTTGATGACCCATTCAGCCACCGGACCAGGGTTCCGGGGCAGACGCATCCTGTCCACGGGGGCCGCCCTACTGGCGTCCGCCGCGATGGTCCTCGGCGCGGTTGCGCCGGCGGCCGCAGCCAGTCCGAGCGCGGCAGGCCAGTCCGGCCGACTGACCCGGCTCACCGTTGTGGGCACGACCCACCTGAAGTCGCCCACCAGCCACGGACCGCTGCATGGCGCGCTGCCCCTGACCAGCGCCGCCGGCCGCGAGGTCTCGCCGATCAACGACATCGCCGAGCGGTCCCCGAAGGTCGCAGCCGTCCAGGTCAACCCACCAACGACGCCGCCCTCGGTCGGCAGCAAGGGCGTCACCTACGGCAATCCCGGCGCGTCCGGATTCAACGGCCTGTCTCACTTCGACTCGCGGACAGCCTCAGGCGGCAACCAGTTCAGCCTCGAGCCGCCCGACCAGGGCCTGTGCGTCGGCAACGGCTTCGTGCTCGAGACGGTCAACGACGTCCTGGCGGTCTACCACACCAACGGCACGCTGGCGGCAGGCCCGGCGGCCCTCAACGACTTTCTCGGTTACGCACCGTCGATTGACCGCACGAACATCGTGTTCGGGCCATTCGTGACCGACCCGCGCTGCTACTACGACCGCGACACGCAGCGCTTCTATCACGTCGTCCTGACCTTCGACGTGGACCCGGCAACGGGCGCCAACCTGGGCAGCTCCCACCTTGATATCGCCGTCACCCAGACGAACGATCCGACCGGTGGCTGGACCCTGTTCCACCTCGACACCACCAATGGCGACGGCACCGTTGCCAATCACCCGGGCTGCCCCTGCTTCGGCGACCAGCCCCTGATGGGATTTGACGCCAACGGGATGTTCCTCTCGACCAACGAGTTCTCGACCGCCGGTCCGGAGTTCAACGGGGCCCAGATCTACGCCACCTCCAAGTGGGCCCTGGCTGCAGCGGCCAGTGGCGGGACCTCGCCCGGCGCCGTCGTCGCTTTCGACGGGCTGCCCCTGGCCGAGGGCCAGGCCTACACCGTCCAGCCGGCAGACGCGCCGGGGGCCTACGCCACGGCTCACAACGGAACCGAGTACTTCCTGAGCGCCCTCCAGTTCGGGCCGGCGCCGTTGGACAACCGGATCGCGATCTGGTCGCTCACCAACACGAGGAGCCTGGGCAAGCTCAACCCCTCACTCAAGCTCCAGAGTCACGTGATGTCGAGCGAGGTCTACGGCCAGCCCAATCCGGCAGTCCAGCGCAATGGCCTGCTGACCCTGAATACGAGCCTCACCCTGCTCAACAGCAACGACGATCGGATGAACCAGGTCGTCTATGCCGGCGGGCTGCTGTGGAGCGGCGTGAACACGATCGCGACCACGAAGGACGGCTCGACCCGTACGGCGATCGCCTGGTTCGCGGTCAGTCCCGAGTGGCACGGCAACTCGCTCGGCGGCCACGTCCAGCGCCAGGGCTACGTCGCAGTCAACGGCCAGAACGTGCTGTTCCCGGCGATCGGTGTGAATGCCAACGGCGGTGCAGTCATGACCTTCACCCTGGTCGGCCCGCGCTACTACCCGAGCGCAGCCTACATCCGGATCGATGACCACTGGACCTCCAGCACGGTCCATGTGATCGGCGCCGGCACGGGCCCGGCCGACGGCTTCACCGGGGACCCGGACTTCGGCGGAGCGGACCATGTCGAGCGCTGGGGTGACTACAGCGCTGCCGTGTCCGACAACGCGGGCCACATCTGGGTCGCCACCGAGTACATTCCCGGCGGCACCCGCACCGCCCTCGCGAACTGGGGCACGTTCGTCGCGTCCGTGACCCCGTAACCTCAACCGCAGCAACAGGAGGCCGGGCCCAGGACGGGTCCGGCCTCTTCGATTCCAGGCCGTTTGACGCTCCTCGGACGCGGACCTAGGCTGGTCGCTCCGAGTTCGACCCTTCCCCGGGAGTGTGCGTGGACGACAACTCAGGTCCGCTTGGACCCGGCTCCGCCGGTACTCGCGCCCCGGCCGTCGTGCCGGCCGCGATCACCGGCTGGATCCGGGCGGGCATGCTCGACGCAGAGTTGGCGTCGCTGGTCTCGGTCCTGATCGAGCAGGGCCTGCCCCTGGTCGTGGCCGCCCCGACCAGTTCAAGGGCAAGCGGCTGGGCCGGAGCTGAGGTCCGGGATGCATTCGGTCGGGCTCTCCTTGAGAGCGGCCGATCGTCGCCCCCGACCCGCCGAACGGGGGCGCCGGTGACCGTGGACGCGGCTTCGCTCGAGTCGGTGCTCGCCCGGATGCCTCTGCTCAGTCTCGATTCGGTCGATGATGCCGGCGCGCGCGTGGCGATCGTGATGATCCTTGGCCCGGACGAGACGGACGACACCTGGCGGGTGGCGGCAACCCACCTCCTGAGGCCCCCGCTGCGGGATGGTCAGGGCCACATCCAGCGCCAGGGACCCGCGGTCCTGGCGACCTGGGATCCCGGGCTCCGCCGATTCGAGCACTTCTCGTGGGCCGTCCTGCCCGAGCTGGCGGTCCTGGTCGAGCGCCATGCCGGAGACCTCGAATCCGAGATCGCGGAGCGAGCCGACCTGCTGGCCGGCCTCGTCGCCCAGCAGGTCGACGCGCCGGTGGCCGTCCGCCTTGCGATCGAGGCCGCCGGGGTCGCCGCCGAGACAACAGCCCAGCGCCATTGATCCAGCCCCGAACCAGCGAGGTTCCGATGTCCACGACTTCGTCCGCCGACCCGGCCGGCCGGCCTACGCCCTCGACGATCGGTGAGCTGCGCGCCTCGGGCTGGCGGACACGCTCGGTCAAGGCCGAGCTGCGCTCGAACCTGCTGGCCCGGCTGGGCGAACGTGCCGCCATCTTCCCCGGTGTGATCGGCTACGAGGATTCGGTCCTGCCTGCGGTCGAGAATGCGATCCTGGCCGGCCAGGATCTCGTCTTCCTCGGCGAGCGTGGTCAGGGCAAGACCCGAATGGCCCGCCTGCTCGTTGGCCTGCTGGATCCATGGCTGCCGATCGTGGCCGGCGGCGAGCTCAATGACGATCCGTACGCACCGATCAGCCCGGCGGCCCGGGCGCTGGTCGCCGAGGGCGCCGATGAGACGCCGATCGCCTGGCTCCCGCGCGACCGGCGCTACGGCGAGAAGCTGGCGACGCCCGACATCACGATCGCCGACCTGATCGGCGAAGTCGACCCGATCAGGGTTGCCGAGGGGCGCTACCTGTCGGACGAGCTCGTCCTCCACTACGGCCTGATCCCACGCTCGAACCGGGGGATCTTCGCGATCAACGAGCTGCCCGACCTGGCCGAACGGATCCAGGTCGGCCTGCTCAACATCCTCGAGGAACGTGACGTCCAGATTCGGGGCTTCACGATCCGCCTGCCGCTCGACCTGTTCGTGGTGGCCAGCGCCAACCCGGAGGACTACACCAGCCGGGGGCGAATCATCACCCCGCTCAAGGACCGCCTCGGTTCGCAGATCCGGACCCACTATCCGCGCTCGCTCGAAGACGAGATCGCGATCGTGCGCCAGGAGAAGGTCGCCTTCCCGACCGACGCTGGTGTCCCGTCGGTCCACGTGCCGCCGTTCATCGAGGAGATCGTGGCCGAGCTGACCCACCTCGCCCGACGCTCGAGCGAGATCAGCCAGCGCTCGGGTGTCAGTGTCCGCGTCTCGGTGGCGAACCTGGAGGTTCTCGAGGCGGCGGCGCTGAAACGGGCCATCCGCCTGGGTGAGGCCGCTGCGGCGCCGCGGATCAGTGATCTTGGGGCGGTCGTCGCGTCAACGGCCGGCAAGATCGAGCTCGAGAGCGCGGCCGACGAGTCGCCCGAGGATCGGATCGTCGAGCGGCTGATCACCAAGGCCGTCTACGCCACCTTCAACCGACTGGTCGGCAGCGACGATCTTGGTCCGCTCGTGGATGCGTTCGAGAACGGCCTGACCCTCGAGACCGGTGACCGGGTTCGTTCGACCGAGTACGTCCGCTGGGTGAGCGAGGTACCCGGGCTGGCCGATGCCGTCCTCCGGACCGGCGTCCTGGCCACGGACGACTCGTCCGATCCGCGCGGCGGAGCGGGCGGTGACCGTGGCGGCGGCGGCGCGACACTGGGCCCGCAGGCCGAGGCCGCACTCGTCGCCTCGGCGGTCGAGTTCCTGCTCGAAGGTCTCCACCTCGCCCGACGCCTGAACAAGGACCGGGTCGGTGGGGCGGTGACGTACCGGCGATGAGCCACTGGTCGCCCGATCGCCACGACCTCGACGAGGGCCGCCCGGCCAGGACTGCGCCGCCGAGGAGCGATCCCCATCCGGCCGACCGACTGGTCCAGCGTGCCCGCTTCGGCCGCTGGGATGGCAGCCAGGTCGTGCCGGACCTGTCGGCCGATGAGATCATCGATGCCCTGACCGACGACGTCATGGCCGACGGCGACCTTGGCGAGGCGCTCCGCCGATTGCTCGAACGCGGCTGGCGATCGGGTGATCCCACCCGGTCCGACCTGGCCGGCCTGGCCGACCTGCGTGAGCGGCTGCGGGCTCGTCGCGAAGAACTGCTCAACCGCTACAAGCTGGGTGACGTCCTGGCCGACGTGCGGGCCGAACTCCAGGCAATCGTCGACACCGAACGAGCCGGCATCGAGCGCAGGCTCGCCTCGACCGCCGTCGATGGACCTGCGCCATCGCCGGAGCTTGCCGACCTCCTGCGCGGGACGATCGCGAAGCGGCTGGCCGGGCTTGATTCGTTGCCCGAAGACCTGGGCGACCAGGTCCGCGCCCTTGAGCAGTACGACTTCCTGGAACCGGCGGCGCGGGACCAGTTCGCGGCCCTGGTCGAGCGTCTCCGGCGGACCGTCCTCGATCAGTACGCGGCGGGGTTGGCCGAGGCCGTGCGGGGGATGCGCCCCGAGGACCTGGCTGCGAACCGGGCGATGGTGCGCGACCTGGACCGGCTCCTCCAGCAGCACCTGGCCGGCGCCGAGCCGGACCCGGCCGACTTCCTCGCTCGCCACGGCAGCTTCTTCCCGGGGGCGAAGACGATCGACGACATCATCGAGCAGCTCGCCCAGCGGATGTCGGCGATGCAGTCGCTCCTGCGCTCAATGACGGCCGCTCAGCGCTCGGAGCTCAACTCGCTGATCGATGGCCTGTTGCGCGACGACCGGCTGCGTTGGGACCTGGCCCAGCTCTCTGCGACGCTGGACCAGGTCCTGCCCGGTGGCCTGGGCGAGCGCGTTCGCTTTGGTGGTGACGAGGAACTCGGACTCGAGGGGGCCCTCGGTCAGCTCGAGACCCTGGGCCGGCTCGAGACCCTCGAGGCGCAACTCGACGACGTCGGGTCACCTGCCGACCTCGGCGCGATCGACCGCGAGGGCCTGGCTGAGCTGCTCGGTGACGCGGCGTCGCACGACCTCGATGCGCTCGACGACCTCGCGGCTCGACTCGAGGCAGCGGGGTACCTGACCCGTGCTGGGGACCACGTCGAGCTGACCCCGCGGGGGAGTCGCCGGATCGGTCAGCGGGTCCTCGATGACCTGTTCGCCCGCCTTCGCCGGGATGCCTTCGGCGAGCATCGGATCGACCGCGCCGGCCGAGGGACTGAGCGCGGCGACGGGACCAAGCCCTTCGAGTTCGGCGACGCGTTCGACCTGGACCTTCGCGAAACGCTGGTCAATGCCCTGGGCCGTCCCGAGAACAGCCCCGCAGCCTGGTCCGGCGACCTGCAGCCGACGCCGGCTGGGGTCACCCGCGCGATCCGCCTGGCCGCATCGGACTTCGCGGTCCACCGGACCGAGGAGTCGACCCGGACGTCGACGGTCCTGCTCGTCGACCTCAGCCGCTCGATGCTCCTGCGCGGCTGTTTCGTCGCGGCCAAGAAGGTGGCCGTGGCCCTCGACACGCTGATCCGGACGCAGTATCCGCGGGATGACCTGACGGTGATCGGCTTTGCCTACTATGCCCGCGAGATTCGGCCGGGCGCCCTGGCCGAGCTGTCCTGGCACGGCTACGAATACGGCACGAACCTGCAGCACGGCCTGCTCCTTGCCCGCCGGGTCCTGGCTCGCAGTGGGGCCGCCAACCGGCAGGTCGTGGTGATCACCGACGGCGAGCCGACCGCCCATTTCCAGGACGGCCAGGTCGAGTTCAACTACCCGCCGACCCGGCGTACGATCGAGGCGACGCTGCGCGAGGTACGGCGCTGCACCCGGGCCGGAATCACGATCAACACGTTCATGCTGGAGCGCTCCCGGGCCCTGACCGAGTTCGTGGCCCATGTCACCAGGTTGAACCGCGGCCGGGCCTTCTATGCCGAGCCGGAGCACCTGGGCGAGTACGTCCTCGTTGATTTTGTCCGCGGTCGCTCAGGGCACCGCCGGCCCTGACGCCCGGCCCACATCGGTTCGACCCGAGCACGGCTAGAATCGAGCGACTAACCCGTCCGTCCGATCGGAGATCCTGATGCCCGCCGTTGCCACGTCTGTCACCGAGCTTCTCGGCCTGCTCAAGCCCTCCGCCTCGGTCAGCGCCGGCCGCCTCGTGATCGACGATGAAGCCACGTTCCGGGCGGCCACCGTCCGGCACCTGGCCTGGACCGCGGCGTTCTCGACCGATGAATCCACCGTCGAGGCGGCCCGCTGGCTTGTCTGGGAGGCGAGCCAGGAGCTCGGGGCACATTCAGCCAGCATCCAGGACCTCTACCTGGCCCGCTCGCGGGGCGAGGTCCATGGCTTCACCGTGCCGGCGATCAACCTGCGCGCCCAAACCTTCGACATGGCCCGGATGATCTATGAGACGGCGACCAGCGGTGGTGTCGGCGCCCTCATCCTGGAGCTCGCCCGGAGCGAGCAGACCTACACCTACCAGCGCCCGGCCGAGTACGCCACGAGCGTCCTGGCTGGGGCAATCGCCGCCGGGTGGCGTGGGCCGGTGTTCATCCAGGGTGACCACTACCAGTTCAACGCGGCGAAGTACAAGGCCGACCCGGAGAAGATGACCGAGGAGATTCGGGGGGCATGCCGGCAGGCCCTGGCGGTGGGCTATCGCAACA
>JBBRIM010000129.1:0-7485 GCA_038221095.1 Candidatus Limnocylindrales bacterium | reverse complement strand
ACCAGGCAGCGGATGGCGTAGACGTCGTAGATCTCTTCGAACTCGGCGCCCTTGCGCTCCATCTTTTTCCAGATGCTGGTGAGGTGCTTGGGCCGGCCCTGGATATCGGCCTGGATGCCGGCTGCCGTGAGCGCTGGACGGAGCTCCTCGATCGCCCGCTGGATGTAGCCCTCGCGGCCCTGCCGACGCATGTCGAGGAGGCGGGCGAGCTCGCGATAGCGATCCGGCTCGAGGGCCTTGAAGGCGAGATCCTCGAGCTCCCACTTCATCTGCCAGATCCCCAGCCGCTCGGCCAGCGGCGCGTAGATCTCCATCGTCTGGCGGGCGATTCGGACCTGCTTGTCGATCGGCAGGGACGACAGGGTGCGCATATTGTGGAGCCGGTCGGCCAGCTTGATCAGGACGACCCGGATGTCCTCGGCCATCGCCAGGAACATCTTCCGGATGTTCTCGGCCTGCTGCTCCTCGTGCGAATGGGTGCTGAACTTCGACAGCTTGGTCACCCCGTCGACCAGCTTGGAAACCTCCGGCCCGAAACGATCCTCGACGTCGGTCAGGCTGTACTCGGTGTCCTCGGGAACGTCGTGGAGGAGGGCTGCCTGGACCGCGATCGGGTCGATCCCGAGATCGGCCACGGTCTGGGCACTGGCGATCGGGTGGATCACGTACGCCTCACCCGACGCCCGGGTCTGGCCGGCATGCGCCTCGACCGCCAGGTCGAAGGCCTGGTTCACCCCGTCGAGGTCAGCCCCCGGATAATGGCTGTGCAAGGTGGCAAGGAGCTTGGTCCGAAGCGACTCGATCGGGTCGGCCCGGGCCGGGCCGCGCGGCTTCTTTGGGCCGGCCGGGACGGCGGGGAGTGCCGCGGCCGCGGCGAGTGCCTTGTCCCCGGAGAGCGGTGTGACCGGCGTGGGCTTGGTGGCCTTGGGCTTCTCGGCCCGGCGGCGCAAGGGCTTTGCGCTCGGAATCGGCTCGATCGTCATCGTCGACCAAGAATAGCAGCGGCTGCACGCAGCCCCGATCGGCCTGATCGTCCTGTCCGTGCCAGCCGGTCGCGGCGGGCCGTCCTCGGCTGGCCCCCGGGCCCGTTTCGGACAAATCCCGCCCACAGCGGCCCTACGGCGGCTCGCAGCGCCTGAATCGCTGGAATTGCGACTGGCCGGCAGACCTCCGAGCAGGAAACGAGCGTGCGAACGGCGGGTTCAGCCCCGAATCGGCCCCGATCCCACCGTACGGCCGCCCACAGCGGCATGTGTCCGAAACGCCAAGCCCGTGTGCCGAAGGCGAGATCCTGCCGGACCCATTCTCGTCAACCGAACACGTACGCGCATCCAGATCCGGCCACCCGAGGCCAAACCGATCAAACCCGGCGGATCAGGGCCGATTCTTCCGAGATACTGGCCAACGTAGTGTTCCGGAAGGAATCGGCTCGATTCTGGGCCACCACCACCTCAGTCTGCCCCGTCCCACGCTCGGCTGAGCACGGGCACCCGCTCGATCGGCCCAATTCCGGGGCCCGGTCTTCCACACCACTACGACCACGGCTATTTCGGAAGAACCCCCCCCCCCGACCGTAGCGCAGCTCGTTGCGAAATCTGCCAACCGTCGCGGGGGGCTGAGTCCTCCTGGGTTTCGCCGTGTTCCTGTTTGGGCATCCTCGTGAGATGAATTCGACGTCGGTGCCCGACGAGCCGCCCCAACTCCTGCCCGGACGAACCGCGAACGACTGGACGAGGCGCTGGAACCTCTATCTGCTTGCGACCTCGATCGGGTTACCCGGCATCGCGATCATGGGCGACAACCCCGGTCAGCCTCAGCTCAGGCCCCATCAAACCCCAGCTCGGCCAACGCAGCCTCGACGGCGGCGCGTTCGTCCCAGGGCAGCGGGCCAGACGGGCCGATGATCGAGCGTTCGTGACCTTTGCCGGCGAACAGGACGACGTCGCCGGGGCGGGCTCGCTCGAGGGCGGCGGCAATCGCGGCGGCGCGGTCGGGGATCAGCAGGAGATCGCGGTCCCGCCGCCTGCCGGCCCTCTCGGCGCCGCGGGCAATCGCATCGAGGATCGCCCCGGAATCCTCGCCCCGGGGATCTTCGTCGGTCGCCACGACCAGGCGGCATCGATCGCCCGCGATCCGGCCCATCATCGAGCGCTTCGCCACGTCCCGCTCGCCGGCCGAGCCGAAGACGGCAATCAGCCCTCCCCCGCCGGCCGCGGCAATCGGAGCGAGCAGGTCGAGCACGGTCTCGAGCGAGGCAGGGCTGTGGGCGTAGTCGACGATCACGGTGAACGGCTGGCCGCGCTCGATTCGCTCCATCCGGCCGGGCACTTCTGCCACGCCCTCGATCCCCGCGCGAACGGCGGCCGGATCCAGCCCAAGGCCCTCCCCCAGCGCGACAACCGCCAGCGCGTTGAACACGTTGAAGCGGCCGGCGAGTCGGAGGTCAAGCCGGGCTGCCCCCGACGGCGCGTGGTACTCGACCGAAAGCCGGTGGGCATCCTCCTCGATCCGGCCGGCCCGCACGTCAGCATCCGCTGCCGAGCCATAGGTCACCACCCGGGCCCCTGCCTCCCGGGAGACGGCGACAAAGAGACCAGCCGAGGCATCGTCGCCGTTGATCACCGCGAGGCGCGGCCAGCCGAGCCGTGCCGCTGCGCCGGTCTTGGCCGGCCCGCGCCGGGCCAGCCGCTCGAAGAGGCTCAACTTGGCCGCCCGGTAGGCTTCGAACGAACCGTGCAGGTCGAGATGCTCGTGGCTCAGGTTGGTGAAGACCGCGGCATCGTAGGCAATCCCGGCCACCCGCTCGAGCGCCAGGCCGTGGGAGGTGGTCTCGATTACCGCGACCGCGTCGCCGCCGTCGGCCATCGCCCGGAGCAGGAGCTCCAACTCGGGCGCCTCGGGCGTCGTCTGGTGCTCCGGGGTAGGTTCGGCCTCGCCGCCGACCCGCAGCTCAACCGTGCCGACCAGGCCGCTCCGCCGACCAGCCGCGCCGAGGGCAGCGGCCGCGAGGAACGAGGTCGTGGTCTTGCCGTCGGTGCCGGTGATCCCGATGATCCCGAGTTCGTGGCTCGGATCGCCGTACCACCAGCCGGCAGCGCCGGCGAGGGCGGCCCGGCTCCGATCCACGACGAGCTGGACGAGGGTGGCTCCCGCGACCGGGCGCTCCACGATGGCCGCCAGCGCTCCCTCCGCAGCCGCGGCGATGACGAAGTCGTGCCCGTCGACGTGGCCCCCCGGCACGGCCACGAAGACGGCACCCGCTCGCACGGCCCGCGAGTCGGCGGTCACGCCCCCAGAGACGATGCCGGCCAGGCTGCCCGGCGCGATCGGCCGGCCATCGGCGGCACGAGCGTTCCGGAGCCGCCCCTCGCTCGACAGCCGGGCAACGAGCTCCGCCAGTGGGCGCGGTCGCATCAACGTGTCGACCCGGGCCAGGCGATCGGCAAGGCTCATTCGGGCGGGACTCCGGCCTCGACCGAATGCGCAGCCTCGTCCTCGACCCCAGTCGGCGATCGTCGTAAACCGAGCCGACCTTCCGCAAGCCGATACAGCCGTGCCCCAAACGGCCGCAGGTCGAGGTCGAAGGCCCCGATCAGCCGGACCTCCCGGCCGCCGAAGCCCTCCTTGAACTGGCGAATGCCGGGATGGACCAGGCCCCACATGTCATAGGAGACGTTGCCGGCCTCGCGCGAGGTGCGGATCGCCTCCCATTTCAGCAGGTAGTTCGCCCGGGAGGCGGCCCCGGCCACGGTCATCCCACCGTACGGCTCCACGACCCGTCCCCCGGCCCGGACCAGGAACAGGGCTGCCTGGGGCGTGCCGTCCGGCGCCACCGCAAACAACAACCGCGCCCGGCCGGCCGGCGCGAACGCGTCCCAGATCGCCCGGTACGACGCCTCGGTTCGGATCGGCGTTCCGGCCCGGGTTGAGGTCTCGGCCATGATCGCGTGAAACGCCGGCAGGTCGGCCCCGCCGCGCTCCTCGACCTGGATCCCGCCCGTCCGAGCCCGGTTGACGTACTGGCGCCACTTCCCTCGCAGGTCCGCCCACAGGTCGGCCTCGGCAGGCCGCAGGTCGATCAGCCGGGTGATGGTTGGCTGGATTTCCGCGGCGGGCCGCCAGCCCAACGCCGCCAGGGCGGCCCTGGTGCTCCCGCCGGCATCATCCGGCCCGTCGAGCTCGATCTCGGGATCGATCCTCAAATGCGAGATCCGCCCCGCCGCAGGCCGGCCAAGCGCACCGCTACTCATGCCCACACCCGCTCGTGCCCGGATGCGATCCGTGAATGCCTCGAGGCTGGCCGAGTCCCACGATGAAGCGAGCGGACCGCGCGGGGCATAGGCGAACGTCCAGGGCACCAGGCCAGGGCGGCGTAACAGGATCCGAGCTCCCACCGGCCCGCCGGAAGAATCGGCCAGGACCGACCACGGACGCCAGCCGTTGGCCGCCTTGGTCCCCGCCCAGCCGCTCAGCTGGAGGTAGCTCGCCCGCGGGTTCGCGTCCACGAACGCATCCCAGGCCGCATCGGACTCGAGCGAGGGGAGCGGCGCAGGCGCAGCGTCGGTCATCGGGCCAACCCGGGCAGCCGGCCGGTGATCCGCCCGAGCGCGTAGCGCCACGGTCGGGCGATCCGCTCGTGGTTGCCGGTCAGCTCGATCCAGGTGGCCCCGAACGAGCGCTTGAAGTCGTAGAGGCCGCGCATCTCCTCGCCTTCGGCCGGTTCGCGCCGGGCACCGCGCACGTCGACACCGGCCAGGTCCACCTCGATCATGCCCTCGCGCACCGCCAGCTGGATCGCCCGCCACAGCAGCAGGTGGATCACGCCGGGGTAGGCGCGGCGCAGATCGGCCCGATCGCCCGAGTGCGAGTAGGTGAGCCGGCCGCCGTGACGATAGAACGTCGCCCCACCGATCAGCTCGTCGTCCGATGTCCGCACCTCGAGCAGGATCACGTGACCGGCCGCCAGCCCGGCGGTCGACCAGCCCACGAACCCGGTCCGGGCACCAAGGTCGAAATGGCGCCGGGCGGCCGTCACTTCCAGCAGGTCGTAGAACCGGTCGAAGGCCGGACCCGGCAGGGCACCCGGCGCCGGCGCCTCGAACCCATCAGTTGCATCCGCATCCGGGGCAGCGCGGCGATCCCAGCGGATCACCCGCAGGCCGGCCTTCTCGCCCTGCCGGACGCGCTGGCGGGCGGACATCGCAAATCCGGCGAAACAGGTCGATTCGGGTTCACCCGGGTGGAGCGCGAGGGCAACCCGATGGCGGGATGGCTGGACCTCTTCGATCGACCGGAAGCCCTCGGCTTCGATCAGGCGGCCGTAGCCGCTGTCGGTGGGGATCTCGGCATCCGAGGCGAGCACGTCCACGCCGTGGGCGAAGAGCCAATCGGCGGCTGCCCCGAGCCGTTCGGCTGTCCGGCTGGCCGGCTCCCCGGCCGAGATCGGCCCCTTGGAGAGATAGGCGCCCGAGCCTCCGACCAGCCGCCATCGCCGTTCGAGCGACAGCAGGCGATACCCGTCGTCGGCCACGAGGAAGCGCGGGTGCCAGCCGAGGTGGGCGCGGTGCTCGGCCCACGCCCGCGACTGGTAGACGTTGCCGCCGGGCGCATCCACCGTGTGGCGATCCCAGTCGAGCAGCTGCTCAGGTTCCGCCTCGGAAAACCTCATGCCGAGATCGTACGGCGGCGGATGACGGCGACAACGAGGTTGACGATTGTGGTCAGCTCGGGGATCCGGAAGAGGCGGGCCAGGCCAATGTAGACGAGGCCGCCCACGATCGACATGGTCACGAGCCGAACCAGCAGGAACTCCTTCCCCAGGGACCCACCGGCCAGCGCGGCAACTCCCTGGGCGGCCAGCCACGCCGCGACCGTGGCGATCAGGCTCGCGGCCAGGGCCGTCGCGCCGGCCCGCACGAGATCGCCAGGCTGGAGCATCGGGTGCAGGCGCCACAGGATCAGGACGAGCACGACGGCCTCCGCCCACGATCCGAGCGTGATCGCCAGGCCGATCCCGGCCAGTCCGAAGGGACCGGCCAGCAGGATCGACAGGGTCACGTTGAGGACGACCGCGACGATCGCCGCGTAGACGGGCGTCCGGGTGTCGCGGCCGGCGTAGAACGCCCGGGCGAGGATTGCGATCATGGACTCGGAGGTCAGGGCCAGGAAGAGCCACAGCAGCGTGGCCGCGGTCCGTTCGAGCGTGGCTTCATCAATTCGGCCGTAGCCGAAGAGCAGCCTGACTACGTCGCCCCGGGCCACGATCGACAAGCCGGTCAGCGGGATCATCACGAAGAGGATCAACCGGAGGGACTCGCGGACCAGGGCGAGATACCGATCGAGCTTGCCCAGGGCGAGCTCGCGGGCAAAGGCCGGCAGGGTGACGATCCCGAGTGGGACGCCGATCACCCCGATCGGCAGCTGGAAGAGCGAAAAGGCGAACGTGAACGCCGTGACCGCCCCGACGCCCAGCCCGGTCGAGACCGAGGTTGCCACCAGGAAGGTGAGCTGGCCGGCCGCCAGGCCAACCGCGCGAGGCGCCATCAGGACCAGTGCCTGACGCGCATTGGGGTCATCGAGGTCGATCCCCCGGGTGTAGCGGAATCCGAGCCGGTGGAGCGGCACGAGCTGGATCGCCAGATGGCCGGCGGCGCCGATCACGACCCCCACGGCGAGTCCGAGGATGCCCATGCCGGGAGCCAGCACGACGGCGGCCAGGATGATCGCGACGTTGTAGACGAGCGGGGCAACGGCCGATGCCACGAACCGGCCACTGGCGTTGAGCAGGCTGCTGGCCAGTGCGCCCAGGGCAAGCAGGATGGGGCTGAGCAGCATCACCCTGGTCAGCTCGATCGTGCGCTCGATCTGGGCCGGCGTGAACTGGCTGGTGATGGCCGGCACGAGGACCGGGGCGGCGATGGCCACGATCACGGCCAGCGCGACGAGGACCGCCAGCATCAAGGTGGTCACGGTCGACGCGACCCGCCACGCCCGAGCCTCCTCGTCGGTGGCCAGCAGGCCGGCCACGATCGGAATCAGGGCCGAGCTCAGGGCGCCCGCCGCGACCAACTGGAAGATGAAATCGGGGATCCGGAAGGCCGCCAGGAAGGCGTCCGTGTCGGGACCCGCCCCGAACGTTGCACCGATCACGATCAACCGGAGCGAACCGAGGATGCGTGATACGACGACGGCGGCCGTCACGATCAGGCCGGCCCGGGCAATCCCCCGTGAGGCACTCATCGGCGGGCGGTCAGTGGGCCTGGCGGGCGCGCGGATGGGCAGCTTCGTAGGCGGCCCGCAGCCGGGCCGGCGAGACATGGGTGTAGATCTGGGTCGTGGCCAGGCTCTCATGGCCGAGCAGCTCCTGGACGACCCGCAGATCGGCCCCACCATCGAGCAGATGGGTGGCGAAGCTGTGCCGGAGGGTATGTGGAGAGACGCCCACCGGCAGGCCCGCCCGGGCTCGCAGGCCCTCCAGTCGGAGGC
>JBBRIM010000128.1:0-7531 GCA_038221095.1 Candidatus Limnocylindrales bacterium | reverse complement strand
AGCCCGCCGGGCATCCCGTCGGTGAGCGCACCGGTCACCTCGAGCTGGTGGATCACATCGGCCACGACGTCGAGGATCGCCTCCACCGTCGCCGGGTGGGGCGTCAGCTCGCGAATTCGCTCGGTCACGAGATGGCCGTCGGCCAGATCCACGACGGCCGTCTTGATGCCGGTGCCACCGATGTCGATCCCGAAGGCCCGTCCCGACATGGCAGTGGCGGACGATGGGATCGCCGCGTATTCGGCCGGTGACGGGCGCCGCTGGTTGGTCATGCCGCGAGCATAGGTCAGCGGCGGCGGGTCATTCGTCGCCGGCCGGTGGAAGCGAGCAGCAACGTTCCGAAATGCTACAGTCGGCCGAGCACCGCCTGGGCCAGGGTCACCGCATTGTCCTTTTCGCTCGTCTGAGCCGCCAGGGCGGCGACGGTTGCAATCTGGATCGTGAAGCCGGTCGTGCCCTTGCGGACATACAGGATCTTCAAACCGTTCGCGTAGATCGCCTCGTCGCCAACGCCGCTGATGGACTCGGTCGGAACGGTCCCGCCGCCGCCGTTGCCGGTCACGACCTGCTTGAGCACATCGGCGTCATCAAGATCCAGGTTGACGGTGTCCGACCCGTCATTCGCAGCGGCCGTCCACTCGCAGTGGCCGGCCCCTGAGCTCGTGCCTTCGCCAGTCGCGGGCTCGCCCAGCGCCTTCTCGACTTCGGCCCGCGTCAGCAACGTGCAGGCATCCTTGCCGGTGGCCACCCCGCCTGCCCCCGTGCGCTGAGCTCCGCCACTGACCGAGCCGCCTGCCGCCGGCGCGCTGCTGGCAGCGCAGCCGGTGAGGAGCAGAGCCGAAGCTGCCAAGGCGCCACTCCAACCGACCAGAGTCTTACGAGTCACGTCTGCGTCCCTTCTTCTCGTCCACTGCCGGCGGTATTGCTCGCACATCCGAGGCCTCGAAGAGAGGCGACTCTTTGACCGGCATCGTGGTCATGGCAACACTGTCGCCCCGGCCACTGATCAAACGCTGACGAAACTTCGGCCCCAGGAAAACTCGAGAACACGACATCGCGACGTCCGTCGGACGGCCAGATTCTGGTGGCTGCCTGCGCAGGTGCTAGCTGTCGGTCGACGGCCCTGAAGCGTCAAGCGCCCGATCGGAGGAAGCCTATTGGGCGGAAACGGTCTGGTCGTCGGCGGGCGCTTCGCCCTCCCCGAGGATCGGCTCCCTGATCGTCCTGCTCAAGTGACTCGCCTCGACCATCGTGGCCTGACCGTCACGATCCTTCCAGCGAGTCTGGACCTGGACCTCCTCGCTGTCCCCGGTCAGCCCCAGGACGAGGTTGTAACCGGCGCCGCTGTGCTCGACCGATTCCACGGTTGCCGCGCTGATCGGCAGCGGCAGGAGCCCCAGGACCTCGCCCAGGTTGCGCCGGAGTTCCGGGCTGAAGGTTTCGATCGCCAGGTCGATGTTCCCGGCAACGAGTGACTCGCACAGGGCCTGGGCCTGGGCGCGTACGTCCTGTTCATCCATCGTTGTCACCTACTGCGCGGGAAGTGGGATCTGCTCGAGGGGCAAGCTGCCCCGCGCAGGCGACCATCCCACGGACGGCATCGCCGCCGGCCACCTATTCGCCGCGGGCGGATTGCAGCCGTGCGACAGAGTTATCCCTCCCCGAGGTGTAATGGCGCCGACATGTCTTCCGTGGCCACACGGGAGCCACTGCAACGGTCCGCACGACACGCTTGGCCGGTCACCAAGGCGCCCAGAGGCGGCGCGACGAGCAGGAGGTCCGTGATGGACGCGCGACCGTTTGTGCGGCACGACGGCAGGAGCCCCGCGGGATGATCTCCCGATTTGGCGGACCACTCCGCCGACTGGGTCGTCTCGCTGCCCTACCGGCGGTCGGCGGCGTGCTCTCGGCGGCCGCCCAATCGGCGACGCTTCGGGACCTCGCCGGTCATGCTCGGCGGGACCCACGTGGTCTCGCCCGGCGTCTGGCCGATCCGACCGTGACGCTCGGCCTGGTTCGCCAGGCTGGTGACGATCCATCGGTTCGCCGCCTGGTCAAGGCCGGCCTGCTGTTCATGCCACTGCGCTACGTTGCCGTGGCCCAGGCGGCCATCTGGAGCGCCCAACGGGTGGCCCGCCGTGGTCGCCACCGAGGGGATAGGGGCGATCTTCGACCAGCGGCGACGGGTCAGCCGGCGTCGTGGTCGACCAAATCCTCGCCGGACTGATCCCAGCCGATCAAGCAGGATGTGGACATGCGAACCGACCGGATAGGCGCGATCTCCCTTGTCCTCAGCGCAATCACTCTCGCGGTCGTGCTCAGCGTGGCGGCACGGCCTGTATCGCAGTCCGTTGATCCCGGCCCGGCGCTGGCCGGGCTTCGGTCGGACGTGTCCGCGCTGCGGGCCGATATCGCCGCGCTGCGGGCGATCGCGGAGCAGCCAGCTCCGACCGCCAGCGCGAACGTCGATCCGCTCGCCGGCATCCAGGCCCGCCTCGACAGTCTCGATACTGCCGTTGGTGGGATCGCCACGAAGTTCACCGCGCTCTGCAATGCCGTCAATGCGAGCCCGATCAGCCCCCCAGGCGGCGCCTGCTAGGCGCGCCGGAGAGCGAAGGAACCGGGACGTGCCGCTGCTCAGCCGCAGCGGAGTAGCCCCAGCACCTCCTTGGCTGCGAGGACGCGCAGCGCCGCATCGTTGACCCGGACAGCGAATGCCGGATCCGTGGACGTCCGGCTCACGATCGCCCGGGCCATGCGTGTTGCGATCGGGAGTGGGCCCGGGATGATCAGGTCGCCGCCCGCGACCAGAAAGTCTTCCGCCCGCTGCTCCGGTATTGGTTCGGCCGCAACCGCTGCCGCGGCGCCCAGACTATCCGAGACGATCACACCCTGAAACCCGAGCTGCTCGCGGAGGAGGTGGATCACGATGGGCGAGTACGCGGCCAGCCTGCCCGGGTCGATCTGGTTGTACGTGGCGAGGGCCAGCATGACGAACGGCACCCCGGCGGCGATGCCGGACCGAAACGAGCCGAGATAGGGATCGTCGCTGGTCGTGAGGTCATCGACGACGCCGGCGCTGAAATCGGTGTTGCCGAGGACCCGCCCGAGCCCCGGGAAATGTTTGGCAGTCGTGGCGATCCCCGCTGCGGCCATCCCCCGGACGAAGGCCGCGGCGTGACTACCCGCGGTAGCCGGGTCGTGACCGTATTCGCGCTGGAGGACCCCGATCGGCTGGTTCTGAGCGTCGCTGCCCGGGGGCACGACGTCAAAGACCGGCGCGAAGTTGAGGTTGATCCCACCGGCTCGCAAGCCGCGCCCCCAGCGCGCCGCATCGGCTTCCAGGACCGCCGGGTCGAGGCCACCCTGGACGAGGGCCGAGGGGATGGTCCCAAAGCCCGGGCCACGCAGCGATTGGATCAGACCGCCCTCCTGGTTGGCGGCGACGAGGAAACGCACGTTCGCGGTCGCGGCCGCCGTCGCCTGGGCTTGGACCGCATCGGCGACGACCCGGATGGCGGCAGCCCCGCTGCCCGTCTGGGCCGTGAACCAGACCGAGCCGAAGTGATCAGTGGCAATGGCCGCAACCGTGGCGGCATCGAGGCGATCGTCGACCAGCCCGATGAGAAAGAGCTGGCCGACCCGCTGGGCCTCCGTCATCTCGCCAAGTTTCCGAGCCGCGCAGGTGCCGGTCGGGCTCTGACTCGGCGCGGCTGACGGCACTTCAGTCGGGGCGACCGACGGGCTCGTCGACTCGATCGATGGCTGGACGGTTGGGGCGGGTGTCGACGTAGCGATTGCGAGGGTCGGTGCCGCGGTGGGTATCGGGCTGGGGCTGAGAGCGCAGCCTGAAGTGAGGGCAGCGACGAGTAGCCATGCGGCCAGCCGGCGGGACAAGGTCGCCGGACTCACCGAGTCGTAGGGCACAAGAGCGATGGCATGCTGATCCGGACGGTCGCCGCCGGCGATCCGTGACGGTCACCTCTACCGGGAGAATCCGCCGTTCCTGGCTGGGCGGTCCACACTGCGGAATACTCCGATTGGTACCCCCAATCGAAAGAAGCGAGAACTGTTAGCCCAGGCGGGACGTAGTACGCGAAGAAGACTGAAGGCCCGCAACATGAACCGAGCGAGACGATGACCCACGATCACGGCCATGCCCCCGAACATCCTGTCCGCCCCGACATGCTCGAACCTCGCCCGACTCCCGACCGGCCGCGCCGGATCAGCGAGGAGGACCGCCTGCGCTTCGAGGGGTACCTGGGCGAGATCCTGACGGCCCTTGGTCTCGATCTCGACACGCCCGGTACCAGCCCGACCCCGAAACGATTTCTCCGGGCCCTGGTCGATTCGACCTCGGGCTACGAGGGCGATCCGAAACTTCTCACGGCGTTTCCGACCGAGTGCCGGGGCGGCGCGAACTGTGAGATCGCCCAGGTCGTCGAAGGCCCGATCCCGTTCTTCGCGCTGTGCGAGCACCACGCCCTGCCGTTCTTCGGCGATGTCTACGTCGGCTACGTAGCCCACGAGGGGATCATCGGGATCAGCAAGCTGACTCGGCTCGTCCGGGTGATCACCAGGCGCTTCGGCGTCCAGGAGCGGATGACCTACCAGATCGGCGAGGAGCTCGACCGGATGATGGCGCCCCATGGCGTGGCCGTCTACGTCGAGGGCCACCACCTGTGCACCCAGATGCGCGGGGTGCGCGAGCTTCATCCCAAGACCCGAACCACCTCCTACCGCGGGGTCTACGTGGACAGTCCCCAGCTGCGGGGCGAGTTCTTCGACGTCAGCGGCCTCCGAAGGGGAGCCTCTTGACCGCCCAGATCCAGATCGAGCGCCTCTGGGATCCCCGCCCGACTCACTCGGGAGGCGAGATGCGGGGAGGCAGATTCCCGGCCGCCCTGCGGGCCGCCTACGCCGGCGAACTGCGCATTCCTCTCCATCGAGATCGGCCGACCGTTGTCGCCAACTTCGTGTCGACGCTCGACGGCGTCGTGGCCTTCGATACCGATGGCAGCTCCGGCGGCGGCGAGATCAGCGGCTTCTTTGGCCCCGATCGGTTCGTCATGGGCCTGTTGCGGGCGATGGCCGACGTGGTGCTTGTCGGAGCCGGCACGGTTCGCGCCGCGCCAACCCATGAGTGGACCGCCCGGCGGGTCCATCCCGCCTCGGCCGCCCTGTACGCGTCGTGGCGCTCGGCGCTCAGAGTGCCAACGCTCCAGCCCACGACCCTGGTGGCCACCGCCCGGGGCGAGCTCGACGCGACCCACCCGGGCCTCTCGGCACCAGATGTCCCGGTGATTGTCGCGACGACGAAGGCGGGTGCGCAACGAGCCAGGTCTGCCGGGTTGGCGCCGAACGTCGAGATCAAGGTCGCTGGTACGGGCGATCAGGTGCTGGGGTCACGCTTGCTCGAGATTGCGGAATCGGCTGGGGCCCGGCTCGTCCTGTGCGAGGGCGGACCGCACCTGATCGGCGATCTGGTTGGCGCGGGTCTGGTCGATGAGCTGTTCCTGACGATGGCGCCGCAGATTGCCGGTCGTGACGGACCGGCGGCTCGCCCGGGGTTTGTCGAAGGCAAGGCCTTCAGCGTCAAGAGCGCTCCCTGGACGGACCTTGTGTCGGTCCGTCGAGCCGACGACTACCTCTTCCTCCGCTACCGCTTCGCCCACGAAACGGCTGATCCCTGAAGGTCGTCGAATGGGCCGCCGGTTCTAGCTCCGGGCTGACATCGTCGGAGCCGCGGCAGCGCCGGCTATCAGCCGTCGCCCTTCTGAACCCAGAGATCGTTGGCACCTACTGCGCGGGAAGTGGGATCTCCTCGAGCGGCACATCCCAGTGCGCTTCGAGCAGTTCGAAGCGCCGCTGCTCCTCGACTCGGAACGCGGCCTGGTCGGGGTAGAGGCGGCGCGCAATCTCCGCCTCGGAGTGTTCCTCGATCGCGGCCCAGTCGCGATACTCGATGGTGACCAGCAGGTCGTAGTCCGCCCGTCCATCGCCGTGGAATCGGGGCTGGTACAGGTGCACGTCGAGGATCCGGCCGCTTTGCTGCTGCTCCCGGAGGATGGGCCAGTGGTTGCGCAGGAACAGCTCCACCCACTCGTCGTGGTGGCCCCAGCGCACCCGGTAGTAGTACGCGGCCATCACCGGTCTGTCCGCCATCCCCTCACCTCCGAGTTGGCTCTTGTCCCCGGGGCCACGCTACCACCCGTCCGAGCGCAGCAACGGCCTTTCGGCGAAGATGGAGTCCAAGCGCTCGACGAGCACCGAGGAGACGGGCATGGTGGATCTGACCGACACCGTCGTGGCAATCACCGGAGCCAGCTCCGGCATCGGCCGGGCAACCGCTCGCGAGCTCGCGCGGGCCGGCGCCCGGGTGGTCCTCGGGGCGCGTCGGCGAGAGCGCCTCGACTCGCTGGCTGCCGAGTTCCCCGGTCGGGCCGTCGCCGTCGAGATGGACGTCCGCTCGCCCGAGGACTGCCATCGACTCGTGCATGAGGCAATCCAGCAGTTCGGTCGCCTCGACAGCCTGATCGCGAACGCCGGCATCGGCATGTACGGCGGCATCCTCGATCTGACCGACGAGGTGCTGGCAACGATGCTCGATACGAATATCGCCGGGACCGTCTGGCCGATCCGGTCCGCCCTCCCCGAGATGATCAAAGCGGGTCACGGCGACATCGTGATCGTAAGCTCGGTCGCGGGGTTCCGCGGTGGAGCAGACGAGGCGGTCTACGCGGCGACGAAGTTCGCCCAGGTGGGGCTCGCCGGTTCGCTCGATCGCGAGCTCAGGGACAAGGGGATCCGGGTGACGACGATCGGGCCGGCCGGTACGGCAACGGAATTCGCCATCGGCGCCGGGCGGACCGAGGACATGCCCGAGCTGCAGACGTACATCAGGCCCGAAGACATCGCCTTCGCCATCCGGACCGTTCTCGAGCAGCCGCGCCGCATCCGGACGCAGTACTGGACGATCTGGAGCATGGCCCAGGGAAGCTGACCCGCGCCTCTACCGGGGTGAGACCAAGGCTCCACTGAGCTTCGAGCCGGATCACCGGTCTGGCGAGGCGTTGAGCGCCTAGCGGCGCCTCCGCTTCCCCACCGGCGTGAGGACGAGGACCGCGGTGAGGACGCCCACCATCACGATGAAAACGAGGTACCAGTTCGTCAACGGCTCACTCGTTCCACTGGTGACGGGCGTGTCGGTCGAAGGCGGCGTCGGTCGCGGCGTCGGTCGCGGCGTCGGGCCCCCGCCGCGGGTGACCGTGTCGGTGTCGCTGGCACTGTTGTTGGCCGGGGTCGGGTCACTCACCCCGGTCGGGACCGTGACGGTCGCGCTGTTCGTCACGCTGCCGCTCGGGGCGGTCACGTCCGCGCTCACGCTGATCGCGTAGGACTGGCCGGTGGCGAGGGCCGGCAGGGCGTAGCCGGCCTGGAGCTCGGCCACGGTCGGGGTCGTGCCGGCGGTGCACTGGCCGGGGAGCGCGGCGCAGGCGACGGCGGTCTTGGCCAGGCCGGCCACGGCCGG